>NZ_AQXL01000088.1 GCF_000376225.1 Effusibacillus pohliae DSM 22757 | reverse complement strand
CATACCTCATGCTTTCCTCACTCCAGATGCTAAATTTCCAAACATCATGATAGGAAAAAGGAAGCATGAGGTAAATGTTGTTGAGTTTTATTTGTTGAAATCTGTTGATCATATTTTAGCGGTTACACTTACCCGGCCTCCACCCTTTGAGAGGTAGAACGAAGGAATGTAAGGACATCGACCCAGGGAGATACGATGTTCCGGATTTTTCTTTCGCGATTTGTATGAGTTCGCTATTGGTCAGCCCTTCGATATACAACAAGGCGACCGGTGTCTTGCTGAGGCACCCGATCGTATACATCTCGGCTTTCAGTTCGGATATGGGAAGCAGGTAGTGTAACCGCAATCTTCCGGAATATTCCCCTACAGTCACCGCAGGAGAAAGCGGACGAAGCGGGGAGTTTCGCCGGATTCCTGGAGTCCCCCATAGACGGCGGGTTCACTTCTGCTATAGCATTAAAGAAGCCGGCTGTTTTTTTGATTCCACCGAAAGGATGAGTCATCATGGATGCAACTTCTTTGCAGCCGCCGATGGTGCCGCGGTTAAAGGGATTTGTCATGGCGCTGGCGGGTGCCAGCCTGTGGGGGTTGTCGGGCACGGTTGCGCAATTGCTGTTTGAGCAGGAGGGGGTTCGCCCCGGATGGCTGGTCACCGTGCGGATGATTGTGTCGGGCGTGCTGCTGCTGATCCTCGGCTGCGCGCGTGGCAACGGACGCCAGGTGTGGTCTGTTTGGAGCCATCGAGAGGATCGGGTACAGCTGCTGATTTTCGGTATTATCGGGATGTTGGGCGTGCAATATACGTATTTTGCGGCGATTGAGACTGGGAACGCGGCTACTGCCACTCTCTTGCAATACCTCGGCCCGGCGTTTATCACCCTGTGGCTGGCGATCCGGTCGCGGCGGATGCCGGGCGTTTCGGAATTTCTGGCGTTGGGCCTGGCGCTGGTCGGCACATTTTTTCTGGTTACGAACGGGTCGCTAAACAAAATCTCGATCTCCGGTTCGGCGGTTGCCTGGGGACTGACTTCGGCGGTGACCGCCGCCTTTTATACATTATATCCGGTCGGTCTGCTGCAACGATGGGGAGCGCTGGTGATCGTCGGCTGGGGGATGGTGATCGGCGGCACCGGCCTGGCGCTGGTCAATCCGCCCTGGCAAATCGCGGGGCAGCACTGGTCGCTGCATTTCGGTTTGTTGGTCAGCTTTGTCATTGTCTTCGGGACGTTGATCCCCTTTTATCTCTTTCTCGACAGTTTGCGTTACATCAAACCTGCGGAAGCCAGCCTGTTGGCCAGTGCGGAGCCGTTGACAGCGGCGGCCGCGTCGGTCGTCTGGCTGAACGTTCCATTTGGCCTGGTGCAGGGAATCGGCGGGCTGTGCATCATCTCGACGGTGACGATGTTGTCGTTGCGCTCAAACGACCGTGAGAACGGTCCGACCAGCAGGACGATGGAAATGGAAGGGTAGCAGCGAAACGATCGATCGTCGGCTGCCTGCTGGGAGCGGCTCTTTTAGGGATTGTCTGACAAAACCCCCATTTGCCGGTTGGCATTTGGGTTTTTTTTTATGCTCGATCGGGTTGCATTTGGGCGTCAGAATTTTATAATTACAATTAAGTTTATATGTGATTGAAAGGAACTGGAATATTATGAAGAGTGGCGATTTGGACAAACGGATTCTGGAAAGCGAGGAACGCTTTCGGACTCTGGTTGAATGCGCACCCGATGCGATTCTGGTCGAGTCGGAAGGCAATCTCGTCTATCTCAACCCGGCCGGCGCCAAGCTGCTGGGTGCTGCCAGCCCGGAGCAACTGGCGGGGAAGCCGCTGGCCGATTTTGTTCATACGGACGGTCCCGCGCCTGTCAAGCAACAGATGCAGCAGGGCGAAGCGGCCGATTGGCCAACGGATCGATTTGAACAAAAATGGGTCCGGCTTGATCGGCAGGCGATTGATGTGGAAGTGAGAGCGATCCCGATCAACTGGTCGGGGAGGCCGGCCATGCAACTCGTGTGCAAAGATGTCACCGATCGCAAACGGGCGGAACAGGCGTTGCTGGAAAGCGAAACACGGTTGCGCTCCATAATTAACTGTTTTTCGGATTTTGTATATTTCAAGGACGGCGCGGGGCGCTGGCTGGAAGCGAATGACTTGGCGCTGCAGCTGTTTCAACTGGAAGGGGTTTCGTACAGCGGGAAAACGTCTGCCGAACTGGCCGGTTGCAGCGGTATGCATGAAAAATTTCTGCTGGAGTGCGATGGATCGGACGAACTGGCCTGGAAATCCGGCCGTCAGGTGGGGATGGAACGGCGGATCGTGCTGCCGGACGGGACATTGAAGCTGTTCGATGTGAGCAAGGTGCCGATTTTTCACACGAATGGCAGCCGCAATGGGCTGGTCGTGATCGGCCGGGACATCACGGAACACAAACGGACCGAGCGGATTTTGCAGGATAAAAGGGAACGCTACAAATCGCTGTTTGAACACAATCCCGACATTGTGTGCTCGTTTGACCTGGAAGGCAATTTTGTGAGCGTCAATCCGGCTGTGGAACACATCACCGGGTATCGACCGCAGGATCTGCTCGGCCGCACAGCCAAGATCGTGATCGTGCCGGAAGATTTTGCGCGGGCGAAGGAACATTTTGCGAAGGCGGCGCAAGGGGAACCGCAAAATTTCGAACTGGCAATTATACATAAAAACGGGAATTGCGTGGATTTGAACATCACATATGTGCCGATTGTGGTGCACGGAGATATTGTCGGGGTCTATGCAATCGCCAAAGATGTTACCGAGCGGAAGCGGGTAGAGAGAGCACTGACCGAAGCGGAAGCGATGTACCGGAGCCTTGTCGAGGAAGCGATGATCGGTGTCTACATTTATCAGGATGGCCGGTTTGTGTACGTGAATCCCCGGATGGCGGAAATTTTCGGGTATACGCAAGAGGAAATGTTGCAGATGGACGTGTTGGACCTATTCGCTCCGGAAGACCAGCCGCTTGTCGCACGAAATATCCGGCGGCGGATGTCCGGTGAAGTGCAAAGCCTTCGCTATCAGGTGCGCGCTGTCGGGAAGAACGGCACGCAGATCGATCTGGAAGTGCATGGGGCTTTGACGGTTTACAATGGACGGCCGGCGATCACCGGTACTTATCTGGACATCTCGGAACGTAAACAAACGGAGGAACTGTTGCGCGAATCGGACAAGCTGGCAGCGGTGGGGCAATTGGCGGCCGGCGTCGCTCACGAGATTCGCAATCCGTTGACCGCGCTCAAAGGATTTCTCCAGTTGTTGAAAACGAAAACGGATGCCAACCAGGACTATTTTGACATTATGTTATCGGAGTTGGAACGGATCAATTTAATCGTCAATGAATTTTTGGTGTTGGCAAAGCCGCAAGTGATTCATTTCGAGCCAAAAGATGTTCGCCTTTTGCTGCAAAATGTGATCGCCCTGCTCGATACGCAAGCGATTTTGAACAATGTCCAGATTTTTACCCAATTTGCCGACGACCTCCCGCTCGTCAACTGTGCCGAAAACCAACTGAAACAAGTGTTCATCAACATTCTGAAAAACGGAATTGAAGCGATGCCGGGCGGTGGCCATATCGAAATTCAAGTGAAACGGAGGGGACGTGACCAGATTTTGATCCGTTTCGCCGACCAAGGGTGCGGGATTCCGGAAGACCGGCTGTCAAAATTGGGAGAGCCTTTTTATACAACGAAAGAAAAAGGAACCGGACTGGGATTGATGGTCAGCCACAAAATTATCGAAGCGCACCGCGGAAAAATCAGCATCAACAGTCTAGTCGGCAAGGGGACCCGGGTCGATGTGATTTTGCCGGCTGCTGTTGGCGGTTCGCCGCGATAAATTTCCCCAGTCGATGATTTTGGCGAAAAATCAGGCTTAATCATCTGCGACTATCGGCCGATACAAAATGATGGACCTGTCCACAGTCGGTCCGGCACCAAAAAAGAAGCTGCAGAAGGAGACGTCATATGAGATTGAGACTGAACATCAAAATGAACATCAAAAAACGGCTGATCGTTTCGTTTGCTGCCATTTTGCTGATCCCTGGCACAGTGATCGGTTGGATCTCGTTTGAGACGGCGAAAAGTAAAGTCGATCAACAGATGTCGCAAGCTGCCAATCAAAGCGTGCAGTTGGTCGACCAAACCATCAACAAATTCCTCGAACCGGAAATCAGGGACGTGGACTTCCTGTCGCAACGTTTCAAAGTGGATCAGTTCCAGGGACAGGACAGCCCACTGGTGCGGGAAGTGCTCGACCAGTTTCAGGCGTTGCATCCGGAAATCCAGACAACATATGTGGGAACGGATACCGGATTGATGATCATGTCGCCCAATCAGAAACTGCCGGACGGGTATGATCCCCGCAAACGCCCCTGGTACCAGCAGGCGATGGAGCAGAAAGGGAAAGTGGTGATCACGGAGCCATATGTCGACGCGATCACGGGCGATGTGGTGGTAACGTTTGCCAAGACACTGAAAGACGGTTCTGGTGTGGTTGCACTTGATCTGAAATTGAACAACCTGGCGGAAATCGTCAAGCCGCTCAAAATCGGCCAGGAAGGCTATGCGTTCATCCTGTCGAAAGAAGCGAAATTTTTGATTCACCCGACAGCAAAACCCGGCACTGACGCTCAGGGGGATCAGCGGCAGATCATGTACAGTAAGGATGCGGGAGAATTTCAATATCAGTACGAAGGTGAACTGAAAAAAATGGTGTTTGCCACCAACAAACTGACCGGTTGGAAAATTGCCGGCACGTGGTACGTGAAAGAAGTCAACCAGGAAGCGGCCCCGATTTTTAACCGGATGCTGCTTGTGGTGGCCATTTCCACGCTGATCGGGGCGTTGCTCGTCTATCTGATCATTCGTTCTGTGACGCAGCCGCTGAAAAAACTGATCGAGGCGTCCGACCGGATCAGTCAGGGTGATTTGACACGGCGGATTGAGGTCCGATCCAAAGACGAACTGGGGCAGCTTGGAGAGAGCTTTAATAAGATGGCCGATTCCCTGCGAAGCGTGTTGACGGAAGTCGGGGAAACCGCCATCCAGCTGGCCGCTTCATCGGAAGAATTGACGGCAAGCGCTGAACAGACCAGCAAAGCGACCGAGCAGATCGCTTCCACGATTCAGGAAGTCGCGCTTGGCACCGAGCAGCAGGTGCACCATGTAAAAGAAAGCGCAAAAGCGGTCAATGAAATGTCAGCCGGCGTGCGCCAGATCGCCACCAACGCGCAAAACGTTTCGGCCACCGCGATGCGGGCATCGGAAATATCGGCGGAAGGCGGCCAGGCGATCCAGACGGCTGTCCGGCAAATGAACTCCATCCACCTGACGGTCAACGGATTGGCCCAGTCGGTCAAGGAATTGGGCAATCGCTCACAGGAAATTGGAAAAATTGTTGAAGTCATCACAGGCATTGCGGAACAGACGAATCTGTTGGCGCTCAACGCGGCTATCGAAGCGGCGCGTGCCGGCGAGCATGGACGGGGATTTGCGGTGGTTGCGGATGAAGTGCGGAAACTGGCGGAACAGTCTGCCCAATCGGCCCAACAGATCGGCGAACTGATTCAGACGATCCAGGCGGAAACGGACAAAGCGGTGCAGTCGATGGAAACAGCCACCCAGGCAGTGGCAGCGGGCATCGGCGTGGTCGATCAGGCGGGCCGCTCGTTCGACGAGATTCAGCGTGCTGTGAACGAAGTAGCGGAACAGATTCAGGAGGGCTCGGCTGCCGCCCAGCAAATTTCCGCCGGTACAGGCCAAGTGGTGCAAGCGATTGAAACCATTTCGGAAGTGACGGAGACGACAGCCGCCGGGACACAAAATGTCTCAGCAGCGGCGGAAGAGCAATTGGCCTCGATGCAGGAAATCACAGCATCTGCCGCTACATTGGCAAAAATGGCGGAAGAATTGCAGTCGCTGGTGCAGACATTTAAGGTGTGAACGCGATTAGCTGTGTAAAACATTGGGACCGGTTCCCTGCAAGTGGGGGGAACCGGTTTTTGTACTGTCAGAGCAGTTCGGACAGGTAGACAAAAAATTGCTGGATGAGCAAAAATGGTGTGAGGGCAACGGCAAGGATCGCAAGCACAAGGCCAGTCAGAAAAGCGAGCAGGTTCTTCATGTGGATCCCAGCCTTTCTACTGATGATTCGCTGTTTTACATACTTACGCAGCCAACGCCTGTCAGTATGCGGATGCCTCAAAGAAAAAAAGCCGGGCTCCTGCTGAAATCCGGCTTCAGTTCAACAGGTGCGTCCATCTGACATGATTTGTCTGTCGTTGACAAGCAAGGTACAATGGGATGGGGAATGAAAATACAAGGGAATTTGCGAATCGTTCGGGAGGAGTTGGCAATGACAACTGTCCATCTGCAAAAGGTTGAAGCCAAGCGGCACGAATTGCTGAAGCATCCGGTGTACCGGCAAGTTAATTCATTGCAGCGGATTCGCATTTTTATGGAGCACCACGTGTTTGCCGTGTGGGATTTCATGTGTCTGCTCAAACGTTTGCAGCAGCAGTTAACCTGTGTCGATGTGGCGTGGGTGCCGGGGAAAGAGCCCCGGTTTGCCCGTTTGGTCAACGAGATTGTATTGGGTGAAGAATCGGATGAAGACGGTCGGGGAGGGTATGCCAGTCATTTTCAATTGTATTGCGAGGCGATGGCGGAATGCGGCGCCGACCTGACGGCGATTGAGCGGTTTATTGTTTCGTTGCAAAGCGGAACGGATCCCTTTGAAGCGGTGCATCAAGCGAAGATTCCGCAGACAGTCCGGGAGTTTGTGGCGCATAACTTGCAAATCGCTTTCCGCGCCGCACCGCATGAAGTGGCTGCGGCATTTTTCTTCGGAAGGGAGGATATTATTCCCGACATGTTCCAAAAGCTGGTGCCCATGTTGGAACAGCATGGTTTGCCGACCGAGAGATTCGTCTACTATTTGAAACGCCATATCGAACTGGACGGAGACCAACACGGCCCCCTGGCGGAACAGTTGCTGGTATATCTGTGCGGCAATGATTCGAAGCGTTGGGCGGAAGCGGAACGGGTGGCGATTCGTTCCCTTGCGATGCGCATTCGCTTATGGGACGGAGTGTTGGCTGCATTTTCAAAGACAGCGGCTGTCTCCGAGCCGTGAGCTTTTAGAATAGCAGTTTACATGGACATTGCAGTTCCGCCTGTTTGTTCGTAAAACCTCATTTGCCAGTCGGCATATGGGGTTTTTTATACTCAGACAGAAACATCCCATCAGTGGCCATCAACGGAGGATCGGGTGCCACAAGGACACCGCAGAATTTGCATAGGAGTAAGCATGCGGAAGAATTGCAGGTGTTGGTGCAAAAAAGTTTAAAGTATAGCCTGATTGTGCATTCGGGGAGGGCACACTTGGCAGGGAATGAGTATGATACAGTAGCCAGGAGATGAAAAATCGGAAAGAAGGGGTCGCGATGGCGAAAATATACGAATTCACCCCGCGTGAACCGAACAACGTGGTGAAGTTGCTTGAAGATATCCTGTCGATGGCAAAGGCCGGCAAACTGGAAAATCTGACGCTGGCCGCCCGCTTGAACGACGGCGATGTGATGACCGCTTTTGCCAACATCGATTATGCGGAACGGCTTTCCCTGATCGGGCATCTCCAGTTTCATATCACGCAAAAAATTGTGGAAGATCTGTTGGACCGGTGACGACTCTTTCAAAAACCAGATACTGTTGCCGCGCGGCAGATCTGCTATAATACTAGCGAAGACTGGCTGCGAGGAGGGCAACCGCATGTTCCTGAAACTGTCGTTTACCGAACTAAACTGGATCAGCCATCTGATCGCGCTGGCCGGGGTGCTGTTGTTGTGCTGGCCAACGTTTTGGTACTCCAAATTGGCTCGCAAGTTTGCAACCCATCGAAAAATCGACCCGGCATCCGTGCGGGCGGTGCGTGTGTTTGACAGCGGTACGGCTTGGGAATTAACGCCGGCCGAAATCCGGCAACTGGTAGAATGGTTCAACGAGGCCGCCTTCATTCAGAAACGGGAGTACGAAATTCCGCGGGCAGGCCAGGAAGGCGTCGCCATCGAGTTGAGTTCCGGGGAAGAGATTCTGATCGTTTCGCGGGACGGGGATTTTGACGTGGTTCGCCGGCGGCCGGGCAATCCGGACGTCACCTACTGGGCGCGCCATCCGGAACTGGGCCATTTTCTTGCGGAACGGTCCGCCAAGTTGCCGCTGCGCACATATTCCGAGCCGATCAGGGGATAAAAATAATAGCTGGAGGTATTGCCGTTTTTTCTCGGTTCGAATATAATGAATTGAGAATGGAATCATTCTAAGTCAGGAGACGAGCCATTCCTGACTTCTTTGATGCCCATATTCCTGACTAATTTACTCAGGAATTGCAATGCCTCGAAGGAGGTGGATGGGGTGAAACTGTCTGCCCGTGGCCATTATGGACTGATTGCCATGGCGTATCTGGCGCAACGGGAAAATGAGGGGCCGATTCCGATCAAGACGATCGCGGTCGCGGAACAGATCCCCGACCAGTTTCTCGAGCAGATTTTGTTCACGATGCGGAAAGCGGGGCTGGTCACGAGCGTTCGGGGGCCGCGCGGCGGGTATAGGTTATCACGTCCATCTGATCAGATTACGGCAGGCGAGGTCATCAAGGCGCTGGAAGGGCCGATCGCTCCGGTCGAATGCCTGAACACCGACGAAACCGAGGAATGTTGCCGCAAGACGGACACTTGCACGACGCGGTTTGTCTGGGAAAAACTGCGCGATACGATGGTCGCCGTGCTGGACAACATCACGCTTCGAGAGATTGCCGAACGAGGGAGTCCCTTGTTTGAACTGGAAAGCAAATAGAAACAATACTTACAGTACTTTCAGTGGAGCCGAAGACTCAGGGGGTAAAGAGGATGGCGGATTTGACAGTAAAAGACCTGCATGTCAACGTGGCGGGCAAGGAAGTTTTGAAAGGGTTGAACCTGACGGTAAAAGGCGGCGAGGTGCACGCGATCATGGGGCCGAACGGAACGGGGAAAACCACCCTCTCGATGACGTTGGCCGGTCATCCGCGTTATGAAGTGACGAAGGGCGAAGTGACGCTGGACGGGAAAAATCTGCTGGAGATGGAAGTGGATGAGCGGGCCCGCGAAGGTCTGTTCCTGGCGTTCCAGTATCCGGCCGAGATTCCGGGCGTACCGGTCAAGAACTTCCTGCGGCAAGCCTACAACGCGGTCAAAGGAACCGAGATGGAAGTGTTCGAGTTCTATTCGATCATGCAAGAGAAGATGGAAATGATGAAAATGGACATGTCGTTTGCCAACCGGAACCTGAACGAAGGGTTCTCCGGTGGCGAGAAGAAGCGGCATGAGATTCTGCAGATGGCGCTGCTCGAACCGAAGATCGCGATCCTCGACGAAACCGACTCGGGTCTCGATATCGACGCGCTGAAAATCGTTGCCGAAGGGGTCAACCGGTTGCGCGGACCGGAACTGGGCGTTTTGATCATCACCCACTACCACCGGCTGCTGGAATACATCAAGCCTGACTATGTGCACGTGATGATGGACGGGCGGATCGTTCGTTCCGGCGGTTCTGAATTGGCGCTTGAACTGGAAGAAAAAGGGTACGACTGGATTCGCAGCCAAGTGTCTGTCGGTGGGGAGGTATAACGGATGGCGAAAGTGATCAGTGCCGCGATCGAGCCGACCGCGCGTGAGTTGGCGGACCGTTTTCAGGAACCGGCATGGGCCAGGGAACTTCGTCTGCAGGCGGCGGAAGCGTACGAACTGCTCGACCTGCCGAAGCAGGACGAGGGCTGGCGCAACCTGCGGCTGAAAGAGGTGCCGCTCGATTCGATCATCCCCGTCGTCGACAGACGGGAAACGCCGCAAGCGATTCGCGGCCGGATCGACGAACATACGGCCGGTGTGGTTGTCCATTATCACAGCGACGTGACGGAAGTTCGCCTGCATCCCGATTTGCAGGCAAAAGGCGTAATCCTGACCAGCCTGCAGGACGCGATCGCCAACCATCCCGAGAAAGTCGAACCATACCTTGGCAAACTCTACAATCTGAAAGAAAGCAAGTTTGCCGCCTTGCATTATGCGCTGCGGACGGGAGGAGCGTTTCTCTACCTTCCGAAACATGTAGTGATCGACTCGCCGATTCAACTGTTTACTTATGCGGATACGGCAGATGTCGGCTTGTTCAACCACACATTGGTGGTGGCAGAATCCCATTCGCAGGTCACGATTCTCGAATACTCGTTGTCCGATCTGCAAGGCGGATTCAACATCCACAGCGCCGCGGTTGAGATTTTTGCCCATGACGGCGCGAAAGTGAACTATGTCGCCCTGCAGAATTTTGACGAAGGCACCTACAGCTTCAACCCCCGCCGGGCGCAGGTCAACCGCGATGCGAAAGTCAAATGGGTCGCGAGCGAATTGGGCGGCAAAATCGCCCGTTCCGAAAACACTTCCTACCTGGAAGGAGACGGCGGGAATTCGGAAGCGGTCGTGGTATTCTTCGGTTCCGGCGAGCAGTCGCTGGACGTGTCGGCTTCGATGATTCACCGCGGACGGAACAGCACGTCGAACATCGTTGCCAAAGGCGTGATGAACGACAAGGCGAAAACGATCTGGCGCGGCCTCGGGCACATCCAGAACGGTTCGAAAGGTTCGGCCACCTATCAGCGGGAAAACAGCTTGATCCTGTCGCAGGACGCGAAGGGTGACGCGATTCCGGGACTGTTGATCGAAGAGACGGATGTAGCCGGTGCGGGCCACGCGGCGACGGTCGGCCGCATCGACGAAGCGCATCTGTTCTATCTGCAAAGCCGCGGGATCCCGTTGAAGCAAGCGCAGAAAATGATCGTCGAGGGATTCTTCGGCTCCATTCTCGAACAGATTCCGTTGGAAACGGTTCGGCAAGAGGTCCGATCCCTGGTTGACCGAAAGTTGGGGTGGTAACCCGTGTTTGACGTAAAACAGATCAAGCAGGATTTTTCCGTGTTGCAGCAGGAGGTGAACGGCAAACCGATCGCCTACCTGGATTCGGCTGCCAGCTCGCAGATTCCTCGGCAAGTCGTCGATGCTATGTCTCAGTATTATGCAACCAGCCACGCGAACGTTCATCGCGGTGTGCACACACTGGGGGAAAGAGCCACGTCCGCCTATGAAGGCGCGCGGGAAAAAGTCGCCCGCTTCATCAACGCGCCCCTGCCGCAGAATATCGTGTTCACACGCGGGACGACGGAAGCAATCAACCTGGTTGCCTACGCGTACGGCTTGCACAAACTGCAGCCGGGTGACGGCATTGTCGTGACGCTGTTGGAGCATCACTCGAACCTGGTGCCCTGGCAGCAAATTGCCAAACTGAAAAACGCGAACCTGTACATGGTCGAACTGACCGACGAGGGTCAGCTTGACATGGATCAATATCGTTCCTTCCTCAAACAAGGAAACATTAAAATCGTGGCGGTCACGCACGCATCGAACGTATTGGGAACGATCACGCCGATCAAGGACATCATCCGGGAAGCGCATGCGGCCGGAGCTGTGGTCGTAGTCGACGCCGCGCAAAGCGTGCCGCACATGAAAATCGACGTGCAGGAGCTCGATGCGGATTTTCTTGCCGCATCCGGCCACAAGATGCTGGGGCCGACCGGTATCGGATTTTTGTACGGCAAAGGGGAATTGCTCGACTCGATGGAGCCGTTCCAGTTGGGCGGCAGCATGATCGGACTGGTCCAGTATTATGAATCCCAATGGGCGGAGGTGCCGGCCCGCTTTGAGGCGGGTACCCCCAACATCGTCGGCGCCGTTGGGCTGGCTGCCGCGATCGACTACCTGACGGCGCTCGGCATGGACAACGTGCAAAAGCACGAACAGCAATTGCTCGCCTATGCGTGGGACCGTCTGTCGCAGGTCGAGGGCGTTGAGATGTACGGCCCGCGCGAGCCGCGCACAGGCTTGATCGCTTTTAACGTGGGCGACACGCATCCGCACGATGTGTCGACCGTCCTGGATGCGGAAGGCGTCGCGGTGCGGGCGGGGCATCACTGCGCACAGCCGCTGCACAAATGGTTGAGGGTGGCGGCGACCAACCGGGCCAGTTTTTATATTTACAACGATGAGCAAGATATTGAGCGCCTTGTGTCGTCCCTCCAGAAAGTGAAGGAGATGTTTGGCTATGTCACTCGATAGTCTGTACCAAGATGTGATTCTCGATCACTACAAGCGCCCCCGCAACGTCGGGAAGATTGAAGACTACGACATCGGCATGGAGCTGGCCAATCCGACCTGCGGGGATGTGATCGGAATCCATCTCAAGCTGGATGAACAAGGAAAAGTGGCAGACGCCAAATTCCACGGACACGGCTGTTCGATCAGCCAGTCCAGCGCTTCCATGCTGACGGTCAAGCTGAAGGGCAAGACAATTGAGGAGACCCGGCAACTGATTGCCCGTTTTTATGATATGATGAAGGGAGTCGAGGGAAACTACAAAGACCTCGGTGAATTGCAAGCGCTGCAGGGGGTTTCCAAATATCCCGTGCGCATCAAGTGCGCGACGTTGGCTTGGAAAGCACTCGAACAAGGTTTGGACAAAAAGGAGGGAGTGCAAAATGGCTAAATCGAAAGAGGAAATCATGCAGACGAACGATCCGTTGAACATCATTTCCGATTATAAATACGGTTTTGCCGATCCGGAGAACTACGTGTACAAGGCGGAAAAGGGCCTCACGCGCGAGATCGTCAAAAAGATCTCGGAGATGAAAAACGAGCCGGGCTGGATGACCGACTTCCGCCTGAAGAGTTATGACATTTTTGCCAAAATGCCGATGCCCTGGTGGACGAAGGATCTGGACGATCTCGACTTTGACGATATCCACTACTACGTCCGGCCGACCGACAAGGCGGTGAAAAGCTGGGAGGATGTGCCGGACACGGTCAAGCAGACGTTTGACAAACTGGGGATTCCGGAAGCGGAGCGCAACTTCCTCGCAGGGGTCACCGCCCAGTACGAGTCGGAAGTGGTGTACCACAACATGCGCAAGGATCTGGAAGAACTCGGCGTGATTTTCACCGATATGGACACCGCGGTGCGCGAACATCCGGAACTGGTGAAAAAATATTTCAGCACCGTGATCCCGCCGTCCGACAACAAGTTTGCTGCGCTCAACTCGGCTGTCTGGTCCGGCGGTTCGTTCATCTGGGTGCCGAAAGGCGTGCATGTGGAAATTCCGCTGCAAGCGTACTTCCGGATCAACACGAAAAATGCCGGCCAGTTCGAACGGACGCTGATCATCGCGGAAGAAGGCTCGTTCGTTCACTATGTGGAAGGGTGCTCCGCGCCGAAATATTCGTCCGACTCGCTGCACTCGGCGGTGGTGGAAATCGTCTGCCTGCCGAACTCCCGCGTCCGCTACACGACCATCCAAAACTGGTCGCCGAACGTCTACAACCTGGTGACCAAACGGGCGGTAGCGCATGAAAATGCGGTCATGGAGTGGATCGACGGCAACATCGGTTCCAAGCTGACGATGAAATATCCGGCCGTCATCCTGAAAGGCGAAGGCGCCCGCGCGGAAATTACATCGATCGCGTTCGCCGGCAAGGATCAGCACCAGGACGCGGGAACGAAAGTGTTCCACCTGGCGCCGAACACGTCGAGCACGATTATCTCCAAATCGATTTCCAAAGGCGGTGGCAAAACCACTTACCGAGGTTGGGTGAAGGTGGCCGAGAACGCGCACGGCGCCAAGGTGAACGTGAAGTGTGACGCGTTGATGTTCGATGAGGGCTCGGTCTCCGACACCGTGCCGTTTATGGAGATCAACAACGAGAATGTATCGATCGAGCACGAAGCGACCGTCTCGAAAGTGTCGGAAGACATGCTCTTCTACCTGATGAGCCGCGGCCTGTCGGAAGAACAGGCAACCAGCCTGATCGTCTCCGGCTTTATCGAGCCGTTCTCGAAAGCTCTGCCGATGGAGTACGCGGTCGAGCTAAACCGGCTCATCGAGCTCGAGATGGAGGGGTCTGTAGGGTAATTCGGGTACTTGGAAAAATGTCGGGAAAGAGGCCGTTTGGCCTCTTTTTTTCGTTACAAAAAACGGTTGCACCTGACGTTACGTCAGGCGCAACAAAGCGTGAGCGTGGAGCAATTATTACAAGCCATAGAGGTGATTGTAGTGTCGGAACAAATGGAAACTCTCAAGCAACAGGGAGAGCGGTTGGGAGAAGAAAAGATCCGCCAGGTGGAACAAGAGTGGCCGGAATTGATCACGAAAGTCCGCGCGGAAATGGAGAAAGGCACGCCTTTGAATTCCCTACTGCTCTTTCATTTGCTCCCGGTTGATCCGCTCGGCCGACTTGTAGGCGTCCACCATGCCCCAGATCCATAACACCGGAGTTGTGATAAACCCGATCAGGACGATCATTAACAGAATCGAGACGAAATAGGAGATGATGAACGCGATGCCTTTCCCGATCTGCCCATTGTAGATTTGACCCAATCCCGCGTAGAAGAAGGACAACACAGCAGCCAGTCCCGGATTTTTCATAGGCGCCCCCTCGGCAGAAAGTAAATGTCGTTTTTTTATACCATATCGGGAAAGCTTATCCGTTATTCCTTCCGTTGTATGGTACAATATCCCCGAGGTGATTAAGTTGATCGATCCGGTTGCATTTACGTTAGGGCCAATTCAGGTGCATTGGTACGGCATTATCATGACGAGTGCGTTTGTGATCGGCGTGCTGTTGGCGGAGCGTCATGCCAAGAAATTCGGCATCGACCCCGAGCACATTCTGAACATGGCGATGTACATCATTCCTTTGGCGATCGTCGGGGCCCGGGCGTACTATGTGATTTTCGAGTGGGACCACTACCGGCACAATTTGGCCGAAGCGTTGGCCATCTGGCACGGCGGATTGGCGATTCACGGCGGTTTGATCGGCGGCTTTCTGGGAGGATTGTGGTATGTGCGCAGGTACAATCTGCCGTTTCTGTCGTTCGGGGACATTCTGATGCCGAGCGTCATTCTCGGACAGGCGATCGGCCGCTGGGGCAATTTTATCAACCAGGAGGCGCATGGCGGGGAAGTGTCGGAGGAGTTCATCAATCACTTCCCGGCGTTTATCAAACGACAGATGTTCATCGACGGCCACTTTTACCATCCGACTTTTTTATACGAGTCGCTGTGGGATCTGTGCGTATTTTTCATCCTGTTGGCGATCCTGCACCGGTTCAGGAAATTTGACGGCCAGGTGCTGTTTTCCTACATGGTCCTCTATTCGATCGGGCGGTTTTTCATTGAAGGTATGCGCACCGACAGCCTGATGCTGGGGCCGCTGCGGGCGGCACAGCTGGTGAGCCTGACGCTGATCGCAGCCGGCAGCGGCTTGCTGATCTGGGCCTGGCGGCGAAACAAACAGCAAATTGGCAACCAGACTTCGGCGTAATGCCGGAGTTATTTTTTTTGATCATGGACGATCAACTCGGCGTTGCCTGCACGGACGCAGGCGGTTTTAGCCGAGTTTCCTTTGCTGGACGCGGTCCGTCTGGTATATAATGGAACCAACAAACTGGGAGGAGTGAGCGAAAAATGCGGACAGCTCATTTGTCCGCCCCGGTCGGAAACCGGGATCGTACAAGGGGGCCGCTGGCTGGACAGGCGATCAGCCCGATGTGTTATTATGGGGGCAGAGGAACAGCCATCCGGTACCGGTTGGGCATATTGGACGCAAGGGGAACGTGTTGCAGGATGAAATGACCTTTTTGCTTCAGGAGATCCATGGGTTTCGTACAGAATTTCGTCAAGTCGTTGATCTGCCGCCATTTTATAAAGAGGAGAGGGTCGAAGTGGACAACGCGGATACAATCATGCAGCGCCTGGATGAGATGACGAAGCAATTCATTGTGGAGTTTCAAAAGCTTGGCAACCGTATGGATCGGTTGGAAAGCCGTATGGATCGGTTGGAAAATCGCGTGGATACAGAATTTTCCGGAGTCAATGAGCGGCTGGACCGGATGCAAAGTCAGATGAACACACTTGAACGACATGTTTACGACCTGAACACGATGGTAAGGACACTGGCGAAACAGTACGGCGATCTGCATCTGGATGTTGCCGTCCTGCGCCAGCGTGTCTAGGGAATTGAAACGCAACTGTGGGTAACGGTTGGACGCGATGTCACGCAAATTGCATGTAAAGCCAAATTAGCCGTTACCAAACGGCTCACCGCCAGCTTCAATCAGCTACAATAAAATTACAATCGCATAGCCTGCAAAAGGGAGTAGCTATTCACAACAAAGTCGTCATTTCGGGATTGCGGTGAACCGATCTCCGGCTTTGTTGGCAGCGTTACGTTGTTAGCAAGACCTTTGCCTGTGTGGTAAAGGTCTTATTTTGTTGCGAGCGACCTTTGCCACATTTGGCGGAGGTCGCTTTTGTTGTACGCCCAGCATGGGCGTCATCTCTAGGGTGAGAGTCCCGAACGGGGGCTGGCGAGCGCCTACCGTAGCCAAGGGCAAGGGTGTCCGTCGCGAGGCGGAATCTGAAGGAAGCCGGAGGCAAACGCACGGCTTGAGGTACACGAACCCAATTTGAGGCCGTTACAGTCGGATGAGTTGCCTACACACAACGAAATCCAAAGCCGCCAAGGGCTGTAACGGTAGACTTGGGCAAGCGCGGGCGGAAAGATGACGCTCTTATCTGGGGAGGCCTG
>NZ_AQXL01000087.1 GCF_000376225.1 Effusibacillus pohliae DSM 22757 | reverse complement strand
ACCCTGATTTTTGTCTGGCGTGCCCTGAGAGATTCGAACTCCCGACCTTTTGATTCGTAGTCAAACGCTCTATCCAACTGAGCTAAGGGCACACACACAACAAATCCCACCGAAGCGATGTGTAGCTCCGAAGTACCGTCGAATACTCCGGCGGGTTCCCAAAAAGAATACTCTAAAAACCCTGGTGCGACCGAGTGGACTTGAACCACCACGGGATACCCCACACGCCCCTCAAACGTGCGCGTCTGCCGATTCCGCCACGGTCGCATTGCATGGGAGGCGTACGGCCTTCCGGCCGCACGGCACTCTTTCTGGAGCGGAAGACGGGGATCGAACCCGCGGCCCTCGCCTTGGCAAGGCGATGCTCTACCTCTGAGCTACTTCCGCATATCCCCCGCAAAGCAGATCACACACTTCCGGATCGTTCCAGGATCCCTGAACACTTCAACTGGGGATCGGAACTCCTGAACCTCTGCTGTGAATCCCGAGTACTTCGCGGGTACCCCAAGAAATTGGTGAGCCATGATGGACTCGAACCATCGACACCCTGATTAAAAGTCAGGTGCTCTACCAACTGAGCTAATGGCTCATCACCGCAGTGACAACTGCTATATTAGCAGAAAATCGGATCAAACTCAACCGCTAATTTTTTCATGTCGCAGCAGCGACAAGTGTTATATTAGCACCGTTCGCGTCCCGTTTCAATTCGAACTTCACAGCAAAACAAAACAAAAGTGATCCAAAACGAAAAAAAACCGCGTCATAATCGCGCTCGCTTGTTTTCTCGACACCGTAACCTGTCCCTCGCAAAAGAAAAAGCCTTGCCGCTGGCAAGACGGAAAAATGATGAATGGAAATTGAAAAATTGCAGATCATACAGATGACACCAACCGGGTGGCAAACAGAAAGTGACGGCGCAACTGCTCATCGATCGGCAGCATGGAAATTTGCTTGTGGCCGCCGGCGGCATGCAGCAGTTTTCCGTTGCCAAGCGAGATCCCGACATGAGCCGGCAGCCGGCTGGTCCCTGCGCCAGAGAAAAACAGCAGATCACCCGGTTCCACCTTGTCGATGCTCGCGATCCGGATTCCGTACCAGGTCTGTTGAGCGACCGAGTGAGCGGGAATCCAAATCCCGTTTTCACGGTAAATCTGTTGCACAAAACCGGAACAATAATAAGCATGAGGACTTTGAAAAATCATTGGAGCTAAAGAGGATTTCGCGGCATACCGTTCGGCGGTTTGCAGAAACTGTTGTTGAAAAACCCGCTTGTCCTTGACGAGAATCGCCTGATGGCGAAGCGCGTTGACAAGCATTTGCTGTTGCTGGACAGAGGCGGATTTCACCTGCGTGTCGGCGACACCAGGCTGTTCGGCGTACACAGGGGTATTTCCGAAAATTAGCGACAGAAACGGTGCGATCCACAGAAGCAGCGAACGGCGTTTCATGCAAGCCCCCCCTATCCCGAATATTCAATTGGACTGCCTATCTAAAGGATTCCCTGCAGCCAAAGGCCGTATAAGAGGGAGTTTTTGTTCACGGATACATGGTAAATCGTTTCCCTTTATGTAGCGGCCGGATCCGCTTCGCCTGACAAAATCGGCATTCGTATACGATGTGCCGTTCCTGCGTATCTTCCCATTCGGTGTATAACACTTTTTGCATAATCCGTCCGCAATCGGGACATTTGGCAATCGTCAACAGCAAATGGGCCAAATAATACAGATACGTGCCGCCCAGCGCAGCCGTCAGCAGACAGAACGCAATGACAACCCATTCCCACATGCAAAAACACCCCCGATACCATCGTATGGGGGCGTGTCTCAAAGTAGAATGTCCAACTTTACAAAAAATCAAACGGATCAGTGGCAACAGCCGATGCGGCCGCTTCCGCCTGCCAGCTGTTCGCCTTGAATTTTCGATTGAGAAAATCGGCCACCACCGGAACGACAATCCGCTCCATTCCGTTGTGACCCGGATCGACCAACGCCACCCCTTTATACAAAGCGTCCTGCGCGTCGTGGTATTTCAAATCGGCCGTTACCAGGACGTCCGCGCCGTGCTCAAGCGACGCATCGATCCACTCCGAACCGGAACCGCCGACCACCGCCACTTTTTTCACGAGCCGATCGCGAGCGCCAACGATTCGCACGCCGGCCACGGCCAGCTTCGTTTTCACCAGACGGGCGAACTGTTCGAGCGGCATTTCTTTTTCCAAAGTACCGACACGGCCGATACCGAACGGCTTACCCATGATTTCGAGCGGGTACAAATCGTAAGCCACTTCCTCGTACGGATGAGCGGCCAGCATCGCCCGCACGACCTGCTCCTGCAGCGGTTCGGGAACGACCGTTTCCAGCCGGATTTCTTCCACCCGTTCCAATTTCCCCTGTTCTCCGATAAACGGATCGGTTCCTTCCTCCGGCCTGAACGTGCCGGTTCCCAGCGTATTGAACGTGCAATGACTGTAATTGCCGATCCAACCTGCTCCGGCGGCGCAAATCGCCGTAAGAACCTGCTCGTGGTGGTCTTTCGGCACAAACACCACCAGCTTTTTCAGCTTCTGGTTGTGCAGCCGGTCCAAAATCTCCACATTCTGCAAACCCAACACCTGCGCGAGCACGTCGTTGACGCCGCCTTCCGCAACATCGAGGTTCGTGTGGGCAACGTAGACGGACATGCCGTTCGCCAGCAGCTTGCCGATCATGCGGCCATAATAGGAGTCGGTCCGCAGCTTTTTAATCGACGAATAGATGATGGCATGATGGGACACAATCAATTGGGCGCCGATGCGGATCGCTTCCTCCACAACCTCTTCCGTCACATCCAACGTGACAAGCACTTTGCTCACCGGTTGCGCCGGATTTCCGATTTGCAGGCCGATTTTGTCGCCTTCCAGCGCGAGGTTGGGAGACACCCACTCCTCCAGCACCCGAATCACGTCTTTTACCGTTGTTTGCACGATTTTAGCACCTCCTCGAGCCTTTTTTTCTTTTGCAAAAGGGCCTCCCGCTTTTGCGCCGCCAGCCCCCCCTGCGACTTTCGCAGATTTTGCAACACGCGGCCGATCTTCTTGATCGCGGCGCTGACTTTTTGCGGAAATAAGGGATGGTGTTTTAACAAATCAACGCTGCCGATTTCGTACCACAGCGAGTCCTTGTAGCGTTCGTCGCCCGGCTCTGCTTGCACAATTTCATATAAAATCCCTTCATCCACCACCAGTTCTTCCGCGGCAATCCGCCATCCGTTGTCATGCAGCCATTTCCGCAAACGGTCACTGTCGGTCATCGGCTGCAAAATCAGGCATTGCACGCCGGCCAATTTGTCCCGTCCTGCCGACAGGATGTCGACGATCGTGCCGCCGCCCATGCCGCAAATCGCCACGGCAGACGCCTCCCCGGCACCAAGCACGGCAAGGCCGTCGCCTTTCCGCACCTCGATCAGGTGGCTGAGGCCCGCTTCCCGGACGGTCCGCTGCGCTGATTCATACGGGCCTTGATTCAATTCGCCGGCCACCGCCTGGCGAATCCTGCCTTGTTCCACCAAATACACCGGCAGGTAGGCGTGATCACTGCCGATATCGGCCAGCACCGCTCCTTCGGGTACCAGTTCCGCCACTTGTTGCAATCGCTTCGAAAGTTTCATTCCGATCACCGCATCCATTATACCCCAGATTTTTCCCCCGAGACAAAAGCAAAAACGCGATCCCGGGGAACCCAAATCCCGCACAATCACACAAAACCGCGCAGGACTCTCCCGCAAAAAAGACGTGCCCTGTCGAGGCACGCCTGATATGATTCGCACTGCTTTCAGCCCGACTTCCGGTGGCATCGGTAGGGTCCAAGCACCTCACGCGGTCTCGATCGAGCTTGCCTTGTGCAGGCCGAGCAGATTGACAGCCTGTTCGCGCAGCTTGTACTTCTGAATTTTGCCGGAAGCGGTCATCGGATATTCACTGCAGAACTGGACATATTTCGGGATTTTGTAGCGGGCGATTTTGCCCTGGCAGTATTCCCGGATCTCCTCCGCAGTGGCCGTCACCCCTTCTTTCAGACGGATCCAGGCCATCACTTCCTCGCCGTATTTTTCATCCGGGACCCCCACCACCTGCACGTCGAGCACTTTCGGATGGGTATACAGAAATTCCTCGATCTCGCGCGGATAAATGTTTTCGCCGCCGCGAATGATCATGTCCTTGAGCCGACCCGTGATCTTGCAATACCCGTTCTCGTCCATCGTCGCCAGATCGCCCGTATGCAGCCAGCCTTCCTCGTCGATCGCTTGCGCGGTCGCTTCCGGGTTCTTGTAATAGCCTTTCATCACATGGTAGCCGCGCGTGCACAGTTCTCCCTGCACGCCTCGCGGCACTTCTCGGTTGGTGCCCGGCTCGACGATTTTCACTTCGACATTCGGCAGCGCCCGGCCGACGGTTCTGACCCGCAGTTCGATCGGGTCGTCAACGCGGGTTTGCGTGATCACCGGGGACGACTCGGTTTGTCCATAGGCGATCGTGATTTCGCGTGCTCCCATTTTTTCGACGACCGCTTTCATCACTTCGATCGGGCAGGGAGAACCGGCCATGATCCCCGTGCGCAACGAAGACAGGTCATAGTTGGCAAAATCGGGATGGTTCAGTTCCGCGATAAACATCGTCGGCACGCCGTGCAAAGCGGTGCATTTTTCTTCCTGGACCGCGGACAGTACCTTCACCACGTCAAACTCGATGATCGGCACCATCGTCGCACCGGCTGTCACGCAGGTGAGAGTCCCCAGCACGCAGCCGAAACAGTGGAAAAACGGCACCGGGATGCACATCCGATCCTCGTGCGTGAGATTCATGCACTCAGCGATGTTGACCGCGTTGTTGATGATATTGTTGTGCGACAGCATGACGCCTTTCGGAAAACCGGTGGTGCCGGACGTGTACTGCATGTTGATCACATCGTCCGGGTGCAGCGAATTCATTCGCTCATCCAGTTCCGCATCGCTGACGGCGTTGCCCATCGCCACGATGTCCGACCAAAGGAACATCCCCGGAAATCGTTTGTCGCCCAGCACGATCACATTTTTCAAAAACGGCAACTTTTCCGAATTCAGTTGGCCCGGTTGGGCGGTTTTGAGTTCGGGTACGATTTCGTACAGCATGTCGATATACGAAGCGCCGCGGTAGGATTCCATCAAAATCAGCGTCGTTGCATCCGACTGCTTCAGCAGGTATTCCAGTTCGGCGGTGCGGTAATTGGTATTCACTGTGACGAGCACCGCGCCCATTTTTCCGGTGGCAAACTGGGCGGTCAGCCACTCCGGATGGTTGGTGGCCCAAATCGCAATATGCTCGCCCTTCCCGATTCCAAGCTGCATCAACCCTTTGGCCACTCGCCTGCACAACTCATCAAACTGCTTGTACGTATACCGCAAACCTCGCTCCGGGTAAACAACCGCTTCGTGCTCCGGCCGCTCCAACGCCACCCGCTCAAGCAGTTTGCCGACTGTCGTTTGCATCAATTCCGCCATACGGGAACCCCCTTACACGAATCTTCTTAACTTTCACTTAAAAATTGATTCGCGATCGGGCACGCATATTCCTTTTTTTCGAAAAAGAAAAAATCCCCTGCGCGACAACCGCCAGCTTGGAAAGGGCGGTACGCGCAGGGATCGATCATTCCTCCGGCATGCTTCCCGTATACACCGATTGCGGACGAATCAGCCGGTTTTGTGCCGCCTCCAGGATGTGGGCACACCAACCAACCGTCCGGCTGACGGCAAACGTCGGGGTGAACAGTTCCGCTTCCAGGCCGATTGAACGCATGACGGCAGCCGCATAAAACTCCACGTTCGTGTTCAGGCCGCGGCCCGGTTTGTATTCTTCCAGCAGGCGCAGCGCCACCTGCTCCACATGCGTGGCCAGGTCAAACCACGGGTCGTCCGCGGCCAGGCTGGCAGCAACCTTGCTGAGAGCGACCGCCCGCGGATCCATCGTCTTGTAAACCCGATGGCCGAATCCCATCAACCGCTCCCCTCGTTCCAGCGCAGCGCGCAGCCATCGTTCCGCATTTTCTTTCGTGCCGATCTGTTCCAGCATCTCCGTCACTTCGGAGGGCGCGCCGCCATGCAGCGGTCCCTTTAACGCGCCGATGGCGGCGGTCACCGACGAAATCAGGTCGGAACGGGTGGAGGCGACCACGCGCCCGGCAAATGTGGACGCGTTCAGCCCGTGTTCCTGCGTCAAAATCAGGTAGGCATCCAGCGCCCGTACCTGAGCGGCTGACGCTTCTTCCCCCTTCAACATGTACAAATAGTTTGCCGTATGTCCAAGTTCTGCCCGCGGCGCTACAGGTTCCTTGCCCTGCAGCCGCCGGTACCGGTAAGCGATGATCGTCGGCAGTTTTGCCGTCAGCGAAATCACCTGTTGCATCGTCGGCGGCCATCCATGCTCCTGATTGCCAAGCGCGGACACCGCAGTGCGCAGCACGCTCATCATATCGACGTTTGCCGGAATCGAATCGAGAATCGTTTTGACGTGAGACGGCAGCTCCCGTTCGTTGGCCAATTTTTCCCTGAGTGCGGCCAGCTCGTCCGCAGACGGCAGATGTCCGTACCACAACAAGTGCGCCACTTCTTCAAACGTATGTCGGATCGCCAAGTCACGAGCCCAATGGCCCCGGTACACGAGGCGCCCTTTTTGCCCGTCCACCAAGCTGAGATCCGTTTCTGCGACGACCACATTCTCCAAACCGACGGATGTGATCATTTCTCCCACTCCTTTGCTGCTTCGGAACTTTCTGTCTGATTCGATTATACCCCCCTCATTTCGACAGGAAAAATAGAGGTTTCTGTAGTAATTGATTATAAAAAATAATCAATACCCTGGAGGGACCTGCCATCGACCTGAAACTGTTGCGCACATTCGTCGTTGTCGCGAAAGAACTGAGTTTTCACCGGGCGGCCGAACGGCTTTTCCTGGCACAGCCGACCGTTTCCCTGCACATTCGGCAGCTGGAGGAACTAGTCGGCTATCCGTTGTTTGAGAGAAGCGGCAAAAAGGTGAAGTTGACAGCCGCGGGGGAACGGTTTCGGATTCACGCACACCGGATTTTGGAAGCGCATGACGAAGCGTTGTCCGACCTTGCCCGCTGGAAAATGGGCTACGACGATCGGCTCGATCTTCTGCTGTCCCCGCTCTGCGCCGAATTGACGCTGCCGATCGTCTGGAAGGAGTACACCACCCGCTACCCGCATGTGGAGATGCGCATTTACACTACATTGTCGCCGTCAGTCGGCGGCGGAATCGCCGCCGGCAGGTCGCACATCGGGCTGTCCCGCCTGCCTTCGTCACATCCGCATACGGTGAGCGAACTCCTGCACCCGGATCCGGTTGTGTTGATCGCACCCGGCGGAGCTGGCGGGGCGCAGGCCGACTATCGGGAATTGCTGCTCCATCATCCGCTCCTGACGAAAAATCATCCAGAGTACTGGGACGACATCCTGTACCAACTGCACGACTTGCGTGTGCCGATGCGGCCGATGCCGGTCAGCCAGGTGCATGTCACAAAAAGACTGATCGAGCGGGGCGTTGGTATCTCGTTTTTGCCGATGTCGGCCGTCCAAGAGGAAGTAGCAACCGGCAAACTGGCGATCGTCCCCACACCCGACCTGCGGTTACCCAGCGCCGGTACCTATATCATCACACCGCGCGAGAAAAATCTGCCGCAGGCGGCACAAGATTTTCTGGCGTTGCTGAAAGGGCGAATCGGGTGTTGGCACTAGCAGCCCAACTGCCGGGCGATCACCAGGCGCTGGATTTCGGAAGTGCCCTCACCGATTTCCATCAGCTTCGCGTCGCGCAGATATCGTTCGACCGGATACTCTTTCATATAACCGTAGCCGCCGTGGATCTGAATCGCCTGGTCACACGTCCGCATGCAGATTTCAGACGCGAACAGTTTCGCCATTGCTGCTTCCTTCGTGAACGGCCGGTTATGATCCTTCAACCACGCCGCCTTCAACACCATGTTGCGGGCCAGTTCGATGTGCATCGCCATGTCCGCGAGCTTGAACTGAATCGCCTGGAACTTGGAAATCGCTTGCCCGAACTGCACCCGTTCTTTCGCGTATTGCAGGGCGGCATCAAACGCGGCTTGCGCAATCCCGACAGACAGGGCGCCGATCGAGATGCGTCCGCCGTCCAGCGTGTACAAGAATTGCTTGAACCCTTTTTGCGGATCGCCAAGCAGGTTTTCTTTCGGCACACGGACGTCTTCCAGGATCAGTTCCGCCGTGTTCGAACCGCGCAGGCCCAATTTTTCATACTCCTTGCTGACCCGAAAACCGGGCGTATCGGTCGGCACGATCAGCGCCGAGACGATGTTCTTTCCGGCCGGCGTTTTGCCGGTCACCGCCGTGATGATCACCGTTTTCGCGTACGATGCGTTGGTGATGAAGCATTTCGATCCGTTGATGACATACTCGTCGTCTTCCAGCACCGCTTTCGTCTGCGTCCCGCCCGCATCCGAACCGGCATTCGGCTCCGTCAGGCCAAACGCGCCCAACGCCTGTCCGGACGCCAGCGGAATGAGATATTTTTGCTTCTGTTCTTCCGTGCCGAAATAGTAGATCGGGCTCGCACCCAATGACACGGCGGCCGCATAACTCAGCCCGGTGCTGCCGCAGGCACGGCCGATTTCCTCAACCGCCAAGGCGTACGACACGGTGTCGCCGCCGACTCCGCCATATTCTTCCGGAAATGGAATGCCGAGCAAGCCAAGTTTGCCCATCTTCTGAAATATATCGAGCGGAAACTTCGCCGTCCGATCAATCTCGGCCGCCTTCGGAGCGATCTCGTTTTCGGCAAAATCTCGCACCATATCCCGGATCATCTGCTGCTCTTTGGTTAAATCAAAATTCATTCTGCTCTCCTCCCCGAAACCGACCGAACGCTCGCTCAGCTTCGCGCCAAACGACCGCTCGTTCGACAAATTTAAAAAAGTCGGTGACCCGATGTCACTCAATTTTATTATAGGACGGTTCGCGAAACCTGTCGAGCCATTTTTGGATCGGTTCGCGAAACACGATGCAGAAAGTGATCAGCAGGGAAATTTTTAAAAACGCCGTCACATCCACCAGAAAATCCGGCACAGCGCCAGAGAGCAAATATAGCAGATCCGGCACAAACGCGGCCAGCACTCCGGTGACCGCCCAGGCGGGAGCCACGTTTAGCCGCGTCCGGCCGAGAAAAAACGCAAGACCGCCCGAGATGCCGGCAAACACCAGCCAATAGAGAGAGTGGAGCCCGTATTGAGCTGCGTCAATCCTTCGGATGGAATGGATGCCGAAACCGTACAGCAGCCCAATGCCCGACCAGGCGACCGCCACGATCATGCGGGAGCGGCCGGCGGCACCCGTCAGCATCCAGATCACCAGCACCGCGACCAGCACACTGGCCGACCATGCCCCAGACTGGTTGAGTCCCATTTTTTCCACAGCGTAATATCCGTCCATCGCCACCGCCAAACAGGCGAGCGCCAGAAAGACAGTTCGCAAAAAAGAGACGGAAAGGCGAGCAAAAAAGCTGAGCCAATAGCAGGCAACAGTGCAAATTGCCAAGATTCCAATTTGCATCCAGATGGGAAACGATGTAAAATGAAGTACAAACAGCAGCGACAAGCCGGCTGCCGCCAGCGAGCCGAGCAAACGGCGCCAGGGGACAACCGGTTTTTCCCGCCTATTCGATGCCAGGTGACGGTTGGTATCCGGCGACAATGTTTCACCTGCCCTGTAAAGGTTCGATAAAAAATCACAATATTCTGCCGGAAGCAGCCTGTTGTGCCGCCAGGAATCGATTTCCTTAAGGATGATCTGTTTGTGTGTCGAGTCCATACGTGTACCTTCCTGCATAAAATTTGTCTCTAATTATCAATTCGACGGAAAGCGGCGTGTCTCCTTGCCGCAGATCAAATAAATAAGCACCCGCCATTTGGCGGGTGCCAGAGAACCCTGTTTTACTCGAGAAAATCTTTCAGCCGTTTGCTGCGGCTCGGATGGCGCAGTTTGCGCAACGCTTTCGCTTCGATCTGCCGGATGCGCTCGCGGGTGACGCCAAACACCTTGCCAACTTCCTCCAGCGTGCGGGTGCGGCCGTCATCCAAGCCAAACCGGAGGCGCAACACGTTCTCCTCACGTTCTGTCAGCGTGTCGAGCACATCTTCCAGTTGCTCTTTCAGAAGCTCATACGCCGCGGCATCAGCCGGAGCCAGCGCATCCTGGTCTTCGATAAAATCGCCGAGGTGCGAGTCGTCTTCCTCGCCGATCGGAGTTTCCAGCGACACCGGTTCCTGAGCGATCTTCATGATCTCCCGCACTTTTTCCGGGCTCATTTCCATCTCCGCCGCGATTTCTTCCGGGGTGGGTTCGCGGCCCAACTCCTGCAGCAGTTGACGGGAGATGCGGATCAGCTTGTTGATCGTTTCCACCATGTGGACCGGTATCCGAATCGTCCGCGCCTGGTCGGCGATCGCCCGGGTGATCGCCTGGCGGATCCACCAGGTGGCGTACGTGCTGAACTTGTAACCTTTCCGGTAATCGAACTTCTCGACCGCTTTGATCAGTCCCATGTTGCCTTCCTGGATCAAATCAAGGAACAACATGCCGCGTCCGACGTACCGCTTGGCGATGCTGACCACCAGCCGCAGGTTCGCTTCGGCCAACCGGCGCTTCGCTTCTTCATCGCCTTTTTCGATCCGTTTCGCCAGCTCGATCTCCTCGTCGGCCGACAAGAGCGGCACGCGGCCGATCTCTTTCAGATACATGCGGACCGGATCGTTGATCTTGATGCCGGGAGGCACCGACAAATCGTCCAAATCAAACTCTTCTTCGGCGTCGGTAGGGATGACGTCGTCGTCTTCGCGGTCATCCAAAACTAGTTCGTCCGTATCGTCGTCGTCCGATTCGTTGGTGACCTCGACTCCGCGCTCGGCCAACAGTTCGAAAAACTCATCGATCTGATCCGAGTCCTGCTCAAACGCAGATAGTTTGTCCATGATCTCTTTGTATGTCAAATACCCGCGTTTTTTGCCGGTTTCCAGCAACTGTTCCTTGACCTGTTCGATTGTCAGTTCGGTTGTGTCTGAGTTTTTCACTGGTTTCTTCACCATCCCGACCCCTCCTTCCCCACGGAGTGTCAATTCAATTTTTGGCGCAATGCAAGTTGTTCCTGTTTTAACGCCTGAAACGCCTGCAGGTCTCCCCGCTTGACCGCTTCTTCCATCTCTTTCGGGATCGATCGGAGGCGTTTTTCTATACTGTATTTTTGCATCCGAAGAATATACTCTTCGGCCAGCCCCGGCCGGGTATCGATCGACTCCGCTTCAAAGGCAAGTTCCGAAGCTAACCGGATCAGTTTCTCATCCTCCAGCCGGGAGATAAAATGCGCCGGATCCGCTTCCGCGTGATCCTCGTAATACAGGTAGAGAAAGACAGCCAAAGCGGCATGCTCTTCGACAGAAAATTCGTCGACAATCGTTTCTTTCACTTGTCTTGCTACCTGCGGATCGATTAACATATAAGTTAAGAGCTTCCTCTCCGCCTGCACATGGGCGGGAAGCGGGTTGTGGAACGATCTGAACATGCGCCCGCCATTATTTATATTAGTATCCCACTTACTGGCAGATTTATCCCCAGCTTTTTGTTCCGATGCGGCGATTCGCATCTCTTGCAGCAAAGATTCCAGCGATACCTGAAATTCGCCTGCCAGTTCGCGCAAATACGCCTCCCGTTCAACCGGGCTTTTGACGTCGGCGATGATCCGCACCGCCTCTGACAGAAAGGCGACCACGCCTTCCTGTGTGGACAGCTGGCTGTTGTGGCGCAGCAACTGCAGCTTGAACGCGGTCGACGACATCGAACCTTCCGCCGCCAGCCGTTCAAAGGCGGTCGCCCCGTATTTCTGCAAAAATTCGTCCGGATCCAGCCTGTCGGGCAGCACCGTCACGCGCGGGGTCCCTCCAACCTCGGCGATCACTTGCGAACTGCGAACGGCGGCGTTCTGACCAGCTCGGTCACCGTCGTACATCAGCAGAATCTCGCTCGCGTTGCGCTGCAGAATCTTCGCCTGTTCCGCCGTCAAGGCGGTCCCAAGCACGGCCACCACATTTTTGATTCCGTGCTGATGGGCCATGATCACATCCATGTACCCTTCCAGCAAAATCGCCCTGCCGCTCTGCCGGATCGGCTGCCTCGCCCGGTGCAAATTAAACAGATGGCGGCCTTTTTGAAACAGTTCCGTCTCGGGGGAGTTGAGATACTTCGGCTCTCCCTTGCCCAACGCGCGGCCGCCAAAGCCAATCACGCGGCCTTGCCCGTCCTGGATGGGAAACATCACCCGCCCGCGGAACCGGTCAAAATAACGGCCCGGCTGCTGGGCGCTTGCCGAAAGCAATCCCGCCTGCTCGAGCAATTCCTCTTCAAACCCGCGTTTTTTCAAAAACCGGAGCAGGACGTCCCAACGATCGGGCGCGTAGCCAAGCTGGAATTCTTCGATCGTCATCAACGTCAGCCCGCGTGCCTGAAGATATTGCAAAGCCGGCAAGCCCGCTTCCGTGTTCATCAGAATATGATGGTAGTATTTGGCTGCCAGGTCGTGGCATCGCAACAACTGTTTGCGGCGAATCGCCTCCGGCGAATTCTCATCCATCTCCTCCCGTTCGGGCAACGCAAGACCCGCTCGTTTGGCGAGATGCTCGACTGCCTCCACAAACGACAGGTTCTCGATTTGCATCACGAACGTGATCAGGTTGCCGCCGGCGCCACAACCGAAACAATGATACAGTTGCTTCGTCTGAGACACAGAAAACGACGGGGTCTTTTCCGAATGGAACGGACAAAGTCCGACAAAAGATCGCCCCGATCGTTTCAGCGGCACATACTCGGAGACGAAATCCACGATATCAAAATGCTGGCGGACTCGTTCAATAATCTCTTCCGGGATTCGCCTCATCATACATCACCTTTCTGTACTTCGAGGCCGACTGCCAGAATACATTTTGATATTCGCCAATGTGGAGGCATCTCCTTCAAGCGAATTCAATTTTTTATTGGAAACTACAATTTGATCCGGTGAATCTATTATTCTACAGGTCCTGACAATTTCCTTCCTCGCCGCAAAATTTGTTTGCAGAAACCGACACGCTGCGACGTTCACCGAAGTCGACACGCTGTTTTAGTATAAACCGATTTATTGCCAAATATTCCGAATTGGCCACGCTACGTTACTTAATATGTACGCGATATTTTATAAAAAATCCTTCCGTTCGATCATTTCAACCCCCACCTGACACAAAAAGTTCACAGGCATGGCCCACGATAACCTGCACAGGCAACTGCACGCGTACACGGGAACCCGTGTGGGGGATCACATAACCGACCTGACTACTGCGACGCAATGGTGGCTTGCACGACTCAAGAGGGAGTGTCTATAGCAATGATTTCCAAGTCGCCCTACCCTTCGCGTGAAAAGTACTGGGAGTCGGTTTCAAAGCTCTTCGGGTATATTCTTAGGCACAAGAAGCCTCCAGCATCCACTTTAGCAGTAATTTGGAGGCTTCTTCATTTACATTTTGGAACTCGCGTATTCCGGGTTACCCTTGCAGGACAGCCCTTTTACGTTTGGAATTTACGAAAATCTCCAATTGTTTTTATTTCTTTGGGATGGCTTGTTTCAATTGCGCGGCAAACTGGTCGACTGTAAAGTCTCCTTTCAAGTCGGGTATATTGCTTCTGATTATGCCGTTTGTATTGAGAAGTTTGGAGTTTCCGTCGACCTCATAATAGTAATCCCCATGCTTTGTCAGGAACATCACATAGGTTTCTCCTGGTTTTGCGTATTCGACAGCTTGATCCAGAACGACCTCGGATGGTGCTGTACCATACAATACCTGCTTCACTTGCAGAGTCGCCAACTGGGACGGAATTCGGTCATCCATGGGGCGCGGGTTTTTGTCCGTTTTGGACACGGTGACAAGCGCCACTACATCTGTTCTGCTCAGTAACTGCTCAAACGGATAGGAAGGCCAATCAGCGTGAGCTTCCGGATTGAACTTTGGCGCAGCTGGATCGGCATTGCCAATAAGGTATACGAACGCAAACATTCCCCCTGCGAGAAAGACGGCCGAGAGGCTGGCCAATAAAAGTTTTTTCATCTCCTGTACGCCTCCTGGAAAATGATTTATTTTTGATAATATGACCATTTTTCTTGTTATTGACAACTGTTTTATTTTCGATACAAATAAATGTCGTTAATATCATGAGACTGGGGAGTGGTCATTGTATTTCGATGTGCCAACGGCGTTTCTCCAGTTACTAGCTGCTTGATCATAATAGGTACTTCCCGATGTTGCGTTGTACGTGAAACTATACAGACTATATCCGTATTCGTAAGCATGTGCAAAGGCTACTGATGTTGATACGACAAAAAACAACGCACTGACAAGAGCCAACCTTTTCAGATTCTTTAACCAAAAGAAGATTACCATAACTATATCTCCTTTCAATCGTAATTTTATAGATATATTTCTACTCTATTCTGAAAATTCCTTCCTTACACACAAAATTTTTTATCATATACGACTAATGAATAAGTTGATCGTGATTGTGTAAAAGAAACGATAACTATGATGGAAAAGGAACGAGATCAGGAAGAGTGGTTGAAGTAAAAGAAATTGAAGCCAAATCAAGGAGGAGGTGGTGTGTATGGGACACGCAGAATCCCCCGACGGGATAAAGCCAGCGACGTCACAAAGTAGACACAAACGGTGAAATTACACCACTTGACGGGACACTACCGGTTTTCGTTTTCTGAAACAGGGGCAAAAACAAATCCAACGTTCGAAAGGTCAAACTCCCGCTTTCTCTGTTTTTCTTCGTTTTTCTCCTTGTCTTCAAAAGCGATGGAAACCAAGAAACGGATTGTATAATAAATAAATTAATATATTAAAAATAGTTAATAAGAAATTTCTTTTATAGTAAATTAAATTAAAAAGGAATAGATCCTTGAATAGAGAATATATTGGGTGAATAATCAATATCCTTTCAAAAGGAGGAAAGTTTTTCATGGAGAAAAAAGTCCTTAACAGGATTGCTGTCCGCGGCTATTGCTCTGGCAGCCGTTGGGTCAGCCGCACAAGCCGCCCCTGCACACTCCAAGACGAACGCAACTTCAACACAAACAAAGACCGTGCAGCCAAGTAATTACGATGGCTATTATATGGCCGATTAGAAGTGGGTCATTTCTTCGGCGATTACTTACGGCACGAATGTTATCACGTCGTATTTGGAATCGCATTACGGACTTTCAAAGCCCGCAGCACAAGCAATAACGGCCGCTGTTGGAGGGTATGTGAGTGCGAACGCCCAGGATCTTAGGGTTATCGGAACCGAATATTACTACTGGATCGACTTTCCGTATTCGGCACATTATGACGGTTGGGTATCTGTCTATTATGGCGGATCGTATGGAGGTAGCTCTTCGTGGAGTTACGATGCCTCGGTCGACAATAACACAGACTCTGTTGACAAATGATGAACACGGCAAAAGAATGGCTCATTAGCGCGCTGGTTTTCTCAGTCGTTTTCTTGGGATTCTCGTATTTTTCGAGAGGCTCAGTTGACTTTGCAAGCTGGTTAGGATCGCTTGTCGCGTTATTTCTAGCGCGGTGGACGGTGAAGAAATTCACGGAAAACAGTGACCGTTAGACGGCTACCGTTTTTGTTGGGTGCGCCCGGCATGGGCGATAACTTTAAGGTGAAAGTCCTGAACGGGGGTTAGCTGTACCAACCGTTAGCTTAAGGCAAGGATGCCGACCGTGAGGTGGGATCTGGAGGAAGCCGACGGCAAAGTTCCGACCCGAGGACCACGAATCCAAGGCGAGGCTTGTCAACATCGGATGTAAAATCCCCAATAGCATCGGATAGCAATTCCCCAAAATCACCGGCATGATTTCCTCAAAATCATCGGGATGAATTCCCCACCCCTGTGTCGAATTATGGCACCTGCCATCACGTCCGTGGAGGTGCCAGTCATGAGGGAGAGTGAGAAGATGGAAATCAAGAAGTTGTATGAGGAGGGCGTCAGCATCTCGGAACTGGCCAGAAGATTCGGCCACGACCGCAAAACCATTCGCAAGGCTGTAAGTGAACCTCGGCAGCAGCAG
>NZ_AQXL01000086.1 GCF_000376225.1 Effusibacillus pohliae DSM 22757 | reverse complement strand
CAGATTTCAACAAATAAAACTCAACAACATTTACCTCATGCTTCCTTTTTCCTATCATGATGTTTGGAAATTTAGCATCTGGAGTGAGGAAAGCATGAGGTATGGTACTACCTCCTGCAGCGTTGCCCCACTCCTTCGTTGCCCCAGGAGCGGAAATCTCCCTGGCAGGCGCTCTTCCAAGGATGGAGCGGTTGAAGCGACTGGTTGAGCAACCGGTTGGCTTGTTGCAGCATCTGTATCGTCTGGCGAAATCAATGGTGTTGGCGGAGCGGATACCCAATCCCACAGAATGTGTCCATGGAATCGTGCCGCATTTTGTTACAGCCTGATCGCACCGATTGTCAGTCGGCAAACCCCGCTGGGACCGGGATAACTGAAAGCGATTCTGCAGGAAACGGCAAGTCGGACGTATCACATCCCCGGCAGCTGCAAACAGACGGTGAGCGTCCGTACTCTGGAGCGTTACCTGGAAAACTACCGCAAGGCCGGGTGGGACGGATTAGAGCCTCGAGACCGAAACGATAGGGGACGCACTCGAATCTCTCCCGCCGTTTTGCAGAAAGCGATGGAACTTCGAAAGGAACGCCCTGAACGTAGTGTGGAGCAACTGATTTTCCTTTTGGAAGAGAACGGAGGACATTCTCGTGTTGTGGCAGTTTGACTTTAAGCACTTTGTCTATCTGCCGGATCCCAAACATCCGAAGAAGAAGCGAAAGACCGTGCTGTTTGCCATCTTGGATGATTACAGCCGGTACATCGTGCACGCCCAATTTTATTGGGACGAGAAGCTGCCGCGCATGGAGGACAGCCTGAAGAAGGCGATTCTTCGTCACGGCATCCCCGAGCAATTTTATTGCGACAACGGCGCCGCATTTTCATCTCATCACTTGGCACGCATCTGCGGGCGGCTCGCCATCCGGTTGACTCACAGCCGTCCGTACCATTCGCAGGGGCGTGGTTATGGAAAGCTAGCCGTTATACAAAGTTAATGTCGAAAAAGCGAAAAAATATAGTTTTTTATGTGCAATTACAAAATTGAATACCCGACTCTAATGGATCGGGACGGTATGATTGGAGTGTAGTACCAGGCAAATGCAATCCCGATGACGGTAACAATCGACATGAATGGAATAATTCTAGACCGAAGGGCGGCCAAAGCAACGAAAGATCGTTTGGTCTATGAACCGATGAAAAAGAGATTTTCAAAATTACCAAATAACCCCACTCTTAAGAGAGGGGGGTTATTGTCTAGAGTCCACACCATGATGCATGGGGTGTCCAAAAACATCTGTTCGCCATTGATTTAACTGTTTTGGGACTGCAGTGCGAATGTCGGCACACCTCGAAGAATATCTTTTACAGGGCAAACCCTCTCGACATGCTCAATCAGAGATTGAATTCTTTCTGGAGAAGATGGTGAGTCAATATCAATCCGATACCGAACCTCCTGGAATCCCGGACGAACGTTTGGATCTTTCTCCAAAAAACCGTTGGGATCGAGATCTCCCTCCACGTACACCTTTGACCCGATCAGTTCCACCCCATGATGTTTCGCGAAACTGGCAATGAGGACATTGAGGCATCCTCCAAGAGCCGCCAATACAAGTTCAACCGGATTCGGACCTTGATCAGTGCCTCCTAAGGAAAGCGGTTCGTCAATAATGACTTGTTTTCCGTTAATGTGGGCGACTGAGCGGACACTTTCACCGGACCACACAACATTCGAAGTAAAGGTTAATTTCGGCATTTTAACAACCTCCTAATATTTGATGAGAAAATAGCGCATCCAGCGATTTTCATTGGTCATATTGTGCCCCGCCAGGGGCATGGGGGTTTAAGATACCAATCGAAAGGAGAAACATTCATGACAGAACACAAATGGGGTCTCGAAACATTATCAGTGCACGGCGGACAAGAACCGGATCCGGTTACTGGGGCACGGGCGGTTCCGATTTATCAAACCACATCGTATGTATTTCGTGATACGGAGCATGCGGCAAACCTGTTTTCCTTGCAAGAAACAGGAAATATCTATACCCGTATTATGAATCCCACACAAGACGTGTTTGAAAAAAGGGTGGCGCTGCTGGAAGGAGGCGTGGCTGCACTTGCCACATCTTCCGGTCAGGCGGCGATTACCTACTCGATCTTGAATATCGCAGGCCCCGGAGACGAGATTGTATCTTCCACGAATCTTTATGGCGGAACTTACAATCTGTTTGCCATCACACTGAAAAAGTTAGGGATTGAAGTGAAGTTTGTGGATCCTGCCGATCCGGAGAACTTTCGCAGAGCGATCACAGACCGGACGAAGGCAGTCTATGCGGAAACGATCGGCAATCCGCGGATCGATGTCTTGGATATATCCGCAGTTGCAAAAGTGGCTCATGATGCAGGCGTTCCGTTAATTATCGACAACACGTTCGCATCGCCTTACCTGTGTCGTCCGATTGAACACGGCGCTGACATCGTCGTTCATTCGGCGACGAAGTTCATTGGCGGCCACGGTACCTCCATCGGCGGTATTATTGTCGACGGCGGAACATTTGATTGGACGAATGGAAAGTTTCCGGGTCTTGTCGATGCGGATCCGAGTTATCACGGAATTTCGTACACGGAAGCATTGGGCAACCTGGCGTATATCGTGAAAGCACGCGTACAACTCATGCGCGATCTTGGAGCCGCAATCTCCCCGTTCAACTCGTTTATGATGCTGCAAGGGCTTGAGACGCTGCACCTGCGGCTGGAGCGCCATTCCCAGAATGCGCTGGCGGTTGCGCGATTCCTCGAGAATCACGAACTGGTTAATTGGGTGAACTACCCAGGATTGGAGTCGAGCTCCTATTACAAGCTGGCGCAGAAATATCTGCCAAATGGGCAGGGAGCAATTTTGACATTCGGCATTCAAGGGGGACTAGAAGCAGGGAGGAAATTTATTGATTCCCTTGAATTGTTCTCCCATCTGGCAAACGTTGGGGATTCGAAGTCGCTTGTGATTCACCCGGCCAGTACCACCCATCAGCAGTTGACAAAAGAGCAGCAGTTGTCGACCGGTGTCACGCCTGACATGGTAAGGTTGTCAATCGGAACAGAAACGGTGGACGATTTGATCTATGACCTTGATCAGGCGCTGAGAAGAAGTCAATGAAAGTTATAGTCAGACAGGTTTATGAGGTAGTCAAATACGTCCAAACACATAAATAATTTTGTTATAAATACCGTCCCTGAATTTCGAAAAAATTTTTATTAATGCACTGAAACTTCATGTCGAAACTTCGGGGACCACTAGCGTTGCATAAATGTTGACAGACGATTTTGTTATTTTCTCCTTGCGCAGATATAACAAAAAAATCCTTTACATGGAATGTACGGGTAGATCCTGTCCAAATCCATTGAAAGGACTTTAGTATGGACAAGGATACCTTATTTTCGGCATTTGGTAAATGGGTCGAACCTCTCATTCGAATCAAACTGCAAGAAAAATTGATGCAGCCAAACAAGACAAATACGCGAAGAAATTGACCACCAAGGCCTACATCCTGTTGTTTCTGCATGCGGTGCTGCAAAACGGGAAGGACTTCGAGCGATCGCCGATGACCTGGTACAGGAAGAGTTTCAACAAGCTTTGGGATTGGAGTCGATCAGCACCGCCCAACTCTCCCGGAAACACAGGCAAGTGGATCCTGGACTGCTGGCTGAAATTTTCTATGATCTAAAATGCATCTGCGCCTTGTATTTGCCAGTCAGTCCGGATCAAGTGGCCCTTAACCCAGCCAAGCGGCATGACCGTAGCCAAATGGATAAACTGATTGACGAGTCGGGAGCCATGTTTGCAAATCAGCCGATGGCTGCTTTAGATTCGTATTCACGATCTCCGACACACCCACGCCACGCTTTTTTTAAAACTTGGCGAGAACCCAAAGGTTGTGAGCGAAAGGCTTCGACACTCCTCCGTACAAATGACACTCGACATCTATTCTCACGTCCTGCCGGATATACAGGAGCTGCAGCAAAAAGATTCAGCAAAGCACTGAAACAAGCGAGCCGCAAATAGCGTGGTCAAAATGTGGTCAATCAGGTTTTTCGATCAGCACCCCCCCTGTTATGTCAAGGTCAATAAAGCAACACACTCCACATGTGGCGTGTGCTGGTCACTACCGATTTGGGCGATAAAAGGAGACTCCGAAGAGCCTCCCACGCTCCCATCTTTATGCCATCAAAGCGAACGGATCTGCAAAGCGATAATAAACAATCGCTCTGTGATCATCAGTCACCTCGATGCGCTTCACCAGACGGTGAAGTAGCTCTTCTGTCAAATCCTCGAACTCAAGGATCCGATCAAGCTCGCTCATCACCCTTTGTGCCATTAAAACGTTTGACGAGTGGGATTCTAAAATACCCTTGATTTCGGTCAACTGCTCTTGTAGTACTTGGATTTCTCTCTGATTCTCGTCCACGACCGCCCGGTATTCTTCCTGCGAAATCACCTCTTGAGCGAGAAGCTTCAGAAACTTCTTGTTCTCGTTTTGAAGCGACTCAATTTTCCGCTGGATACCGACCATTTTCTTCTGACGATCTTGCTGCTCTTTTTTCCAGTGGCTCTCAAACCGCTTCAAAAACAGGTTCTTATCGACCACAAGCTTTGCCATGTCTCGCAGATCCCACAGGATCTGTTCTTTGAGAGCATCCTCCTTGATGCTATGGCTGGTACAAGCACGCAGACCATGTTTCTTGAATCGTCCGCAGACATAACCTTTTCGGTTGTGCAAATACCACAACGAGCTCCCACAATCGGCGCAGAAAACGTAATTGGTAAAAAGGTGCTTTTTGGCTTTCGGGCGTGGTACATAGCGATCCCACAGCAATCGCTGAACGGCATCGAAGTCTTCTCTGGAGATGATTGGTTCGTGGGTATTCGGAACAACGATCCATTCATCCTCAGGAACTTCGTGCCTCTTTTTGTTCGTCACGCTAGCTACTTGACTTCTGCCCTGAACCAGATCCCCCACATAGTGAGGGTTCTTTAGGATTTTCAGGACGGAAGACCCGTGCCAGAACTCGCCAGCGTTCTTTTTGCCAGCCACTCGAGAAGGAGTCGGATAGCCTTTTTCATTCAGCACTTTGGCTATCGCTTCGACTCCCATTCCCCGCAAATAAAGGCTGAAAATCGTTTTGACAGCATCGACGGTCTCATCATCACGTTTGATAAGGCGTTTATTTTCAACATAGTAGCCATAAGGAGCGTTCGAACCCTTGAATTCGCCGTTCAGCGCCTTTTGGCGAAGAGCCATCCGAATTCGCTTTGATGTTCGTTGGCTTTCCTCCTCATACAACCAGGCAAAGAGCCCAAACTTATCACGGTTTCCTTCAAGTGTGTTAATTGCGCCATCAAGAGTAATGAAGTGAATTTTGCTATCTTCCAACACCCTCTTGATTTTATACGCCAACTCTCCATTACGGGCAATCCGTGACAGTTCTTTTGCAAGGATACAATCAAACTTGCGGTTTTCTGCGTCCTCAACCATCCTCTGAAAATTAGGTCGTTTGTCCGTGGTTCCAGTTTCAACATCAATATAGATGTCATAGAGGGTCCACCCTTGTTTGGCGATGAAATCAAGGAACAAGTCCTTCTGGTTTACCAAACTGCCCTTTTGTTCCTCTTTATTAGTGGAAACACGAACATATACAGCGCACCTCATCAGGCAACCCCGTCCTTCCGAGATGCGTCTGTGCGCACATCTTGATTATACCCTGATTCTGCTACCTGCTGGTAGTCTTGTAAACGTCGTAGGAGTTCTCCCTCAATAAAAGGAAGAAGTACGTCCGTTAGCGTTAATCTCTCGTAGGAAAAGTATCTTTTGGACGGTCGAATGGGGAGTGAAACAACATTTCCTCCACAATAATATGATTTGTGTTTCTTAGCCATAAAACCACCCCTTTTGATAAAGATGGAAGGGATGAAATGGATCTCCCTTCGATGTAACAAGGGTGGGTACTCCAATATGTGTGATTGAGTTGTGGGCATCGATCAATCTGGACTCAAATTATCAGATGCATGATCTCAAAGTCAAAAATTACAACAAAAACTTTGAGAATCATACCTAATACGCTGTCCCCGGAAAAGATCACGTTTCCCTGGCCATCATTGCGAATCACCAAGGGAAACCAGTTTTAGATCACAATCGTTTGCGCAACCCTGCTAAAAAATTCCAATTCATGACGCAGGGCTTGCGGGATATGCAATTGGTCGCTGCTTTTAATAAACTCGGTATAGAGCAATCGGGAGTTGGACAACACCATGGCAAAGCACCAGATGGTTCGCCTTTTTCCATCTTGGGTGAGATAGGAGTGTGAGGTGGTTTCCCGTCCCGAGTTTGTCCTGAAACGCCGGTAAAACGATGATTCAACCGATCCTGATTGGTGGTGTCGGGGGATCCGACTTTGCGGTTCGGCATATTTTGGCTGCTACGCCTACGGCTAAACAGGCCGGCATTGAAAATGCAATGCGTCTTGGCGAGGCACTGCAGCTTTATCCGGGGTTAATCGTTGTCAACCCCAAAATGCAGTTTCACCTGGAAAAGAGCGTCTGGATTCAGCAGGTGATCGAATCCCTGTTTCCGGTCGGGCAGGTTGCTCAACCCCGTGTCAAGCTGTTTGCCTGCTCTACTGGAACAATACCAAGAGAGGTACGGAAATGTCCAAAATTACAGAGCGAAAAATCCGTATGAGTTCCCGTCCCATTTTAATGCACCCTCTCGACAAAAGAGAAAGGGCCATACCGGTACAGGTAACAGCTCCATCACAACCTTCATTTAATTCAGCAGATTTTATCTTCATCTATGGTTCAGAATGCGTTCTCCGTTTCAAATGCTTCACCCCGTTCGCCCGATTACCACACCTCCTCATCGAGCACCACTTTCGCCTACCCGACCTGTCGGTAAAAATGAACAGACATGTCGGATTCCCACATCGCCTCAAATACTTTATTTGCCCCTCACTGATCAGCCGCAAAACGTCCGCTGTCACCAGGGAACAAAGCCGCTCCACAGGGTTACCAACCGGGACCTGCACTACCCGCCCCCGTGTAGACGCAACGTGAGCGGTGCCTGCTCTATGTAGGACTCTAATCGGCCAACAAATTCCAAGCCGACCTCTTCGTCTTCGGCAGCCTGTTCAAGGATCTCTCGCACCTCATCCCGCAGTTTATGCACTTTCTCGATTTCATTTGAAGACCAAACCTTCACTTCGAACGGTATCTGCACCTTTGAAACCGCACCCGCCAGTTCTTCGTTTGTAAGCAACATGGTAAAGTCTTCCGGTGATCCGATGAAATCTCGCCGGACGCCCCGTCGTATCTCCTCTGTGTTGACCAGATCAATCGCTTGGTTTCCCTCAACCAGTGGCTGCCCCGTTGCGTTCATCGTATATCCTCCATCTCAGACAATATCGATAACCTGATTATATTAATCCCAATACAATAGCAATAATGGTTAATTAAGAGGTGAGAAAATTGTTCTAGTTGTCCAGACACGTTCGAGTCGTCACACACCATCCGTAGCGCCCGGTCACGCTCACGATTTATACTCCACAGGACGCTGAATGGTTGAGCCCACCATACACGAAATTCCAGTCGACTTACATAGTGTCCAATCTGCAATCGCTACTATCGGAAACTCCTTCATCGTGCTGGAGAGGCAACTCGATCCGTTTGAACTGCGCTCTTCCGCTCAGAGTTACCGTCCAACTGGCGAAACCGCCGATGAACCGAATGACATCCAAAACGACATACTCTGAGACTATCCGACCATTTGAGGAATAAAGGGGGCCTTCGAGCTTATGCCGCAAAAACGCAAAGACGCCGAGTACCTTCAGCAGAGGGTCCGTGAACTGTACAAGCATCACACAGCCAAGCAAGTGGCAGAAATCCTCAACGAGGACCACAACATCCTGGCACCCGTGACCGAACGAATCGTGTATAACGTCCTTCAAGATATTCGCACAGCCACAAACGAGGCAGAGACTTACAAGGACAAGCCCTGGTCGGATTTCGAAGATGATTTTCTGAGACAGTGGTATGCGCAGGGCGCCTCGATCCCGCATATTGCTCAACAATTGCAGCGCTCTATTCCATCGATACACGGCCGGGTAAAAAACCTTGGACTGGCCAATCGCAAGGTAACACCCGAGCAGGAACGGGCAATTCGGGCAATGCTTCAATTGACAAGGATGAGCATGCAGGAAATTGCTTATGAACTGGGGGTAAAATATCAGGCCGTTCGGCACATCTCCAACAAAGTGAAAAAGGAAACCGGTGTTTCGCAGCGCCGCACGTCGGACACCTCTTTCTTTGAAGAAGGTTCACTCGCTGAACGCTTAATTCGTAACGCACTTGTTGAACGTTATGGAGACGCAGTTATACCATGGCAGCACAATCGTGACTGGAGTCAAGGCCGTGGCTGGCAAATCGATATTCCCTTAAAGTTCGAGGATGGACTGAAAGTCGCCATCGAAGTGAACCACGTTCGCACCCATGCCGACCGACGTAACCGGGACTATGCGAAGCGGCGTTTTGCAGAGGAACTTGGGTGGATATGGGTGCCCATCTGGATGCTCGAGGAGCCCACCAAAGAGGCCATTGTGGAAGCTGTCGATACCATCATCCGCATTGTTGAGGATTTACTGCGGGGCGAAAGATCCTTCTACGATTCGTTTATCGCCGATGTAGAGGAAAAAGAACGCTTCTATTACGCACCCGATCAGCCTCCATTCGATCCGAAAGAAGAGGCCAACTTCGGCATGCCGTGGAGCGTGGACGATACAAACATTGTACTCCACCACTACGGGCATATTCCGTTGGAGGAATTGCAGGCCAAGCTTTCCACACCACGAAGCTCCTATGCCATCTCTCACAAAGCGAGAAGCCTCGGACTCACGAAACAGAAAAAAAACTTTTCGGCTGAAGAAGACGAAATCATCCGAAAGTATTATCCAACCGGAACCGAGAACGAAATCATGTCGCTCCTTCCTGGCCGAACTTGGACAAGCATCGTATCTCGTGCCAATCGCCTTGGCGTAAAACGCCGTGATGAGTGGACGCCAGAGGAAGAAGTGATACTGGTCGAACACTACTCTTCACTCTCATATGAAGAACTACAAAAACTGCTGCCTGGACGATCCATCCAAGGTATCCGGACTCGTGCCAATCGACTTCGCCTAAAAAGGGCACAGGAATGGTCCCCCGATGAGGACGAAACCCTCCGACAGGTCTACCCGGAAGAACCTCGTGAGGTGATCCAGGCTGCACTCCCGCACCGGTCGTGGCAAGCCATCGTGTCTCGAGCGAGTCGACTTGGTATTCGCCGAATGAAACCTTTTTAATCCATTTTATGCATGTGCCCTGTGGGGTGGATTTCCTCCAAGCTCCACCCCGCAAATGTTTCATAGCACGGATGGTGACTAAATGGCAAAACGAATCCCGAAACCCGTTGCACCCGTGATCTTGAAGCCCAAAAAGTGGCAGCCATCCCTAGAGCGACAAGCCGAGATGGACAATTATTTGTGGGACCGACACACCATGCGTATTTATTGCGATTGTTCCATCTCTCAGAAACTCGGAGCCCACGGTGTCGCAGCAGCCTTCGTGTTCGATGGCTCCGTCATCGTTCGTTCCCGAAAGGTGTATGACCTGACCATGAAACTACGGTCCACACATGGCGAGCTTCAAGCGGTCTTGTTCGCACTTCGTGAACTGACGGTCGGCGTTCCGGGCATCAGCACACCGACAGACCAGGTGATCGTTTACACCGATGTTCAAAGTATCGAAACGCTGATAGAACGTCCAAACGAAGAAGCGGTCAGGAGCCTGTCGAAACAAATTACTGGGGCAAAGATGGCGATACTATCAAAGTGGCCCGACTTGGATGTGCAAATCCTATTTTTGCCACCCGAGGAGCAAAAGCATAACCCGTGGTATACGGCGGCCCACAACGCTGCCCGACGGGAAGTGTCACTGGGACGATGACTACCCGGTGCCCTCTATATGCGAGGAGTTTCCCACCTCGTCTATTTGTTTGGCCTTAATTCACGATTTTGTCTCCTGACTCCCTTCAGGGGACTTGCTTTTTCGTATTAACCCTTCGTACCCTCTTGGCAAAAGAAGTATGGGGGTGGTGTTCATGTTGGACAAGCAGTCCATGTTGTTTGCAAAACCGGGTGACAACGAAGCTCTGTTTGAACTCTCTGGACAGGTGTTCGTGAGAAACTTTTATGATGTGGTAGCGGAGGTCTTTGGACCAGTGGATATATCCTAAGTCACCGCTAATCTTGAAGTGGACGATGCAATCTTTGTTGACTCTTTAGAAACCTTGGGTGCAACGCAGGTACAGGTGGTCCAGGTTGAGGAACTGATCATCAAGCACGGTATCAGGGTGTTTGTCCTGAAAAGCAACAGGCATGGCGTCATCGAAATCGGGCCGGAAGCACTTAGCCTGATACAGGCCTTTCGGCGGCTGGATGTGATTCTAATAAAGCGTGCTGCCTAATGCGGGAATTTCCCCGCATACATAATCTCGTGATGTACCGGGACCGCCAGCGCAGTCCCAAATAGTTCAAGCCTCCCGTTTCACCGCCTCCTCAAGCTCCTCATTGATTCGCAGTTGCAACATCTGGAAGATATTGAGTCCCATTTGCTCATGCGTCTTCTCGATCTCGCTCCATTTGCCGCAGATCAAAATCCGGTAGCCAGACACGTTCAGTTCCCACGCCGGATCCATGGGAGTTCCCAGCCGTTTCACCGTATTACCCCGCCTGAAAAGGTGTCTCGTCAGAATGGCTTTATGACCACTATGTCGACCATATGATTTACGGCATGTTGGCACAGGATTGGCCAAACAAAGCCGGTCAACCGGAACGATAAGACCTTTGCGTCTAAGCTATGAACCTCGGTTCCACTATGTAGCGGGCGTAATCGCCCGTTGAAGCCGTCTTGGAGTTTTAGGACACTGCCTTGTGATGATTTTGCAACGCCTGATAGAGTAGTTCCCTCAACCAAGCGGCGTCCCTCCCCTGCACGAGGGCATCGTTCAAATCGGAACAGCCGATGGGAAGGTGAACCGGTATCACCTGGTTGGGAAACCGTTTGAGCAGGATCTCGAGCGCCCGTTGCCCCGCCTCATCTTCATGCAGGAGGACGTACACCTTTTCGAAACGTTTTAACAAGCTGCCAACTGCCTCCCGCTCGGCAAATGCGGTGCTGATCAGGGCACCACAGCTTGAGACACCCAACGCTCTTGCGCTCAACAGATCCATCAAGCCTTCCACCAATAGAAACGCCTTCCCATGCTTCAGATCATTGGTGAACACACATGTTCCCGAAACAGGTGTTTGGGTATACAGATACCGTGTGTATTTTTTATCGTCTCTTTGATCGTCCGAAATTTGCCTCCCAGCGATGGCTTCAATTTTTCCATTATTTAGAATAGGGATGAGGATCCGGTTGACAAAACGGCAACGATACTTGTCTCCCACAAGTCCAATCGACTGGAGATGTTTCCACAAGTAGCCCTTGTTTTTTAGTTGATTTACCAGGGAGTAGCCATCTGCCACAAAACCAATTCCAGCCTCCTCTATGACCTCTTTGGACAAACGCCGTTTTTTGAGAAGATAGTCTTTGGCCGCCTGGGAGTGCTTCAGTTGCTCACGTCCGATCTCCATGACATCCCATAACAAAGCTTGCACGTCCAGTGGCTGTTTGTCGTTTCCTCCCTCTACGATAGAGATTCCGAGCTCGCTCGACAACTTTTGAATGGCGGTTAAAAAATCACAGTTATCACGAAACTGGACATAGTTGATCACATCCATGTTGAGCACCCCGCAGCCAAAGCAACTTACTACCAACTGGTTTCGTCTGTTCAGACCGACAACAAAAGATGGATGCTCGTCATGATGGTTCGGATGTGGGCAGCGGCCACGGTAGCTTCTCCCTGAGCGTTTGAGCTGCACATCCCTCCCGACGTACTCCAGCAGGTTGATTTTTTGTTTGATTTCCGATACCAGATCTCGAAAATCCATACTGAAACCGCCTCCCTTGTTGAAAATATGGAACTCACTTTTTGCCAGAGGATGGGTCAGAACTTCCTCTCCGCTTTGCTTGATGTTGGATGATGCTATGATCGTGGATCATGTTAATCCGATTTTGCAAGTCCCTGACGAAAATTTTTTTTTGCCTTTTCCACAAAAAAGGACTTGCATTCTTATTCAAGACATGTATCAATAAAGCCAGAACTCACTTTTTAAGCTAGAACTTCCTTTTCACCTGCTAACAAGATCCCCTTTTTCCCTAAAGGAAAAACTTCTTGATCAAGGAACAATATCTTTATAGATAAAGAAAGTCTCTTTGTCATAAAGAAAAGGCAAGCCGCAGTGGTAGACTTCAGTTGAATTATCCTGCCCGTTACTTCAATAAAAAACAACAACACAATTTAACAGAGCCTTAATTTAAAATTACCGACTCAGAAACATTGGAGGGATTGTAATGAACCCCGTCATTTTAAACAAACGGGACGATATATTGTATCTGGCTTCTAAATACCGGGTCAAAAACATCCGGATATTCGGGTCACAAATTCGTGGGGAAGAAACTGATAAGAGTGACGTTGATTTCCTGGTTGAATTTGAAGAACCGAATCTCTTGGATCGGATCGAATTCAAACAGGATCTGGAAGAATTGCTGAACATGCCTGTTGACGTTGTGACTGAAAGCACGATCCATCCAATGCTTCGGGAGCGCATTCTGGCAGAAGCTAGACCGCTATGATTTACGCTTGTTCCCTCTTACAACACGTAAAGACCGTAAAGGCGAAATAGGCTTCTCAAGCTGTATTGCGACAATGTAAAACCACTCCTAGGAATCACTTCCTCTGAACAGTTCTGTCGTATCGACTTTTTTATTCAATTTTCGATCCCTCGTTATCGGGACGCCTTGAGCGTTATGTTCCAAGTAAGACCTTCCCCGCACGGAGTCGAACCCCCGGTTTCAATCAGAAATACAATTTCTCCAATCTGAAAGTCGATTTGTGAATTTTATGTAAATGCCTTAAACCCTATTATACCTAATGCAAATTTGGGGAAACAAAACCTCGTAATCGCATTTACATGAACCACGTAACTGCATATACATAATTCAATATACAGAACCTCTACTGTCGCCCCAATAAAAATACGGCTGTATGAGCCTCTATTGTGTTTCGGACCGATTCTTTCTTATTGCCCCCGACTCTGCTATCCAACGCTCGACTCCTTTGCATCAACAATTTTCATCCCCGACCGGGCCGATTTGACTTTCACATCCAGCACAACCGGCTTGTACTCAATACTGGTCGAACGTTGATAACTCTCCAGCTCTTCGAGCACAGACTTGTAGAAGCAGTTCCATAGTGTGTATATCGCATAATAGAAGTACAGAAAAACGCAGCGTAAAAATGCAGAGCTAGCCTGCACTTTACGTTCCTTCCAGTTCAACAGGACAAACGCTCGCTTCCAGGATGACCATATCACACAGAAGAACAACAAGCGCCGACCTCTATCGCTTGACAACCGACTTCTTTTTTGACAAAACTTTTAATACAGATGTCCAATAAGTGGGTGATCGTATGTTGTTTTGGAAGCGCAAATCGAAGCAAAGCCAATCGCAGCCAGAATCATTGTGTGCAAAGAAAGAGGAGAGCCCGATAGTAAAGTATAAGTTCCTCATGGAACATGACGGGTTTCGTATAGACTATGTAGAAATAACGCTGAATAAACCGATCAAACCGGCCAAACCAGGTATTAAGATTTTGCCCCCGGAAAAGTTTGAATAAAATTCCCTTCCACTCTTCCACTGTGTCTTTTTGAATTCGTCTGATGCGTTCAGCACATGTCAGCTTGATCGCAAAATCTACCACGAACCGGATGAAAATCAACTGCTGCCGCACCCTGAACCGCAACTGCTTGAATTGCAATCGACATGATGGTGACTGGAGCCACAACTTGACTGTTTTGAAGAAGAGGAATCGTTGGTGTGTGTATGGTCATCGGATGGGTGCCGAGCGGGAGAGTTATCACTTCCCACCATCATTGCAGCAAGCCATGCATAGTCGATATTATCGCTTCCTGTTCTTAAGGAAGCCGCTCGTTTTTTGTTCGAATCGGGAGCATTGTCGAGATCGCCCTGGAGCTGTTTTTACAAGTCTTCCACAAGTGCCATGATCACGTTTCGGACCTCGGGTTTCTTGTTGGCAATCTCCACATGAAACAGTCGGCCTACCTGTTCATTGTCCAGCGTGAAGTCCAGCAGATACTTGAAGTCCGCACCGTTCAGGTATCCCTCATGCCAGCCGGTACTGTTCCACACGCTATAGGAAAAAGGAACATCCACGATTTTGTCCCCGACTGTCACACGGGTCACGCCAGAAACCCTGGTGTAATACCCCGTTTCCCACTTATCATACTCCCGATAGTACACGTAGTAATGACCCGGATCATAGAAGGTTCTGGTAATCCGCTGCAGAGGGCCCGACCAGGCGTATTCGGTCTTCCCGTTACTTTTATTGGTAAACTGCCAATCCCAGTGAAGCGGAATCACATTTCGAATTTGTTCCCCCGTTGTGTTCGACGTCCAATTCACCTGAAAACGGGTCGGATCGCCGGCGTTATCTCCCTGGCTCCATGGACTATCCATGTCTTTAAAGAAAAAGGATCCACTGCTACGCTGCAAATGATTTTGCGCAATGTTTTCGCCCACGATGACAGCTGTATCGAGGAGATCCTGATACCAGGCAGGAGGTGCAGGTTGGCCACCCCCGTTCCCGCCCGACTGTCCCGAGGAACCGGGAGAGCGGGTTTGCGAGGGACCGTCGTCGGCGCCGACGGTGACGGTGGCGGAGACTCTGTCTTTTTGATAGCTTCCAATAGCTCCTGCGAAAGCGGAACTTGGCACCAGAATTGAGAATAAAGTAATCAAAATAATTCCTTTTTTAAGAAGCCGCATGTTCTTCACCCCCTTATCGCCCACCGAATTGGTGGTATGTAAGGGAGACCCCGACAGGGGTTAATTAAACTGGTAAGACGTGATCAAATACTTGCCATCCGGTTGCTTTGTGACCTTAAATGTCCCGCTCAAGGTAATATCTTCCACCTTTTGTTTCGTCTCCTCATTGGTCCCGACCACGTGAATTGAACCCTCAAATTCATACGTGTCACCCTTTTGACCAACGAATTTGACCTTTGCCGGCTCGACAATTGAAGAGACTTCCCTGTCTTTCACAGCAGATTGGTATAGTTTATCTTGCCTCGATGGAAAGAAAGATCCATCCCCGGTGCGAAGGGTTTCAGGATGAGCAAGTAATTTCTCTTGGGAGTGAAAGGATTCTGGCTTACGATAATCAAATTCCCCTATCGCAGTCAAAAACTGCCTCACAACCTCAGCCGCCTTGTCCTGATCGCTCATCTGCGGCTGCTGCTGCGCCTGTTGGGTTTGTTGGGGTTGCTGCTGGGACGATTGCGGCGCATCCGCCTTTTTCTCCCCGCACCCGGCCAACATGGTCAAGGTAACTGCCGTTATGGTCAACATAGACATGATGTTTTTCATACCATTCAACTCTCCCTGTGGTTCGATTTTATCCTTATCTGAACATAAGTTGGAAGAGTTTGCAAGGGGGAGCAAATACTTCTGGGGTGCCTACGGAGTTCTCTCTCTGACAGCACCCAACAGCCCTATGATTACTTTCGAGGTTTGTCATTAATGACATCACCCAACATTCTTCGGCAGCCTTTCGAGGGCTAACCACCATGCGGGCTTCCTATGCAGATTCGCCGCTTTAACGCCCGCTGATGTCACCCTCTTCCAAGCCGCTCGCCTGTTGGGCGTTCCTGGGTAATCCTCTCTCGTGAGAGGAAGTTGACCAGGCTAACCCCGTGTGCCCCACGGTTTATGTACAGGGGCCGATCTACCGCCAGCCCCTCTCCTTCAGT
>NZ_AQXL01000085.1 GCF_000376225.1 Effusibacillus pohliae DSM 22757 | reverse complement strand
TGTGATAGACTCCGGCGATCTGCTGAAACTGTTCCGTTCGGTGCCGAAGTTCGGAAGCATCCGGCGCCCCCAAAGCAAAAACGGTCGCCATGTGTACCAATGGCTGTCTTGAACGAAGTTTCCGCTCCAGCGACGCGACGGTGGCCATGTCTTCCTCCAGCTCCAAAGGCACATCTTCGTCGTTTTCCACCCACTCCCGGTATTGCGCCTCGGCCGTCTTTTTCTTTTTTCGGAGGTGTTCCATGGCCTCGTGCGCCGCTTCTACCCGCACATGCAACGCGACGTCCACTGGGAAGGGGGTGTTTTCAAGCACCCCATACAGCCACTCAAACCCGGTGGGTTGATCCTCAGGGATCGGCTGGGGAACTCCAACCGTTGCAAAAAAGGTTTGATAAGACCTTGTATCATCCGGGTGTTCGACGATCAGTTGGGTCGGACGTTCGATGATCCGCACATCGGAAAGCGCCAGATACGCGGATCGGCTCGGCCTCAGCCAGCACTTCCCCCCGCGGGTGATCACCTGCACCGGGAGCGGATCGGGCAAAGTGCCTTTTGGCTCCGACAGACCACGGAAATAGGGCTTCCGAAGCCACCACTCGATGTCTCCCAGCGATGCTTTTTCCAAACGCGCCATCGGGGCCAGTTTCGCGATCCATTCTTCCGTCGTCTTACGCGCTGCTTCGAGGCGGTCTTCGGACAATACGTCCTGGCCCGTCAGAAAACGGTTCTTCACATCCAAAACACCAGTGGCAGCCTGCCGAAACCAATCCTTCCAATTCTCCATCGTCAGGTCAATGGTTATGCGCTGACGGTTCAGCGGTACGACGATCAGGTTGACCCGATGAAAGGGCAGGTAGTACCGCAGATAGTCCTGTACTTCCTTCTGGTGTTCCTGCCAGACGGGATTTCTGGATCGCCGCCCCAGATCCCGTACGATGTCATCCACTGACCATTGCCTAGCGAGAAGAAAAATCCAAAACTCTCCGGCCAGGTTCATGATTCCCCGTGTCACCCGATCGATGACCTGCTGCTTGATGTGGGGCGGCTGGAAGGCATACGGTTCCGATTGCACCCTGAACACGGCGTAGGCTTGACCCGTGACATCAAATATTCGGTTGTCTTCGATGTAAAGAATCGGTAGCATACAAAAAACCCCCCTTTCTAAATGAGGTGAAGGGGAGAAAAGATTCATAGAAAAGTGTGCCGATCGATCAATTTGTGTATTTTTTCCGTAATTTCCTCAATAAATTTTTCACCAAAAAGGACTTTAAATAGATCCCTCAATAACTCTTCCGTTTCTTGATAGATCTGAGGACCAAGCTTTGTCTTTTTTATAGAATAACTCAGATTCTGAAAATCCTTAATCATTATTGATCGTAAACGAGGTCGGCTACATGCCGCTGAACCTCATCGCCGCCAATCTTTTTGTAAGGTAATCACAAGCCCACTTCCTAACATAGATGTTTTCCCTCCGAGTCACTTTGGTTGGTAATTCAGAGGGTATATTTCGACTGGGGTGGGTCATTTTTATTTCGGCGATCCTGGGTCAATTATAATCCGGCGGTGACAAAAGTTTACAAGATGGTTTCTCTGCCACGTTATAAATCAGACCATACGATCAAATTGTAGAACAGCCCGTGCCAAAGCTTCAATACCCAGGGCAACGTCTTTGTAGTCGGTCCACTCTTCCGGACAATGACTTCTTCCGTCCTTGCTCGGCACAAATATCATGCCGATCGGAGCGATCCTGGCAATTTGATTCGCATCATGGCCTGCACCACTTGGCAAACGGATGGTTGCGGCGGTTGTTGCAAGACACGCCTGCTGGATAATTTGTTGCACTTCTGGAGATATACGGATTGCCTCCGAACGGGAAAGCAGATCAAACGTAACGGACAATCCTCTCCGGAATGCGATATCCCGCGCTTTTTGCATAAATGATTTGGCCACTCGCTCAATGAGCGTGACTTCGATCGACCGCACCTCCATTTCAAATACCACTCGTCCCGGGATCACATTGGATGCGTTCGGTTCGACCGTCAATTTTCCGACCGTACCGACCAGCGGTTCAGAAAAATGTTCTTTGCAAAGATGTTCCAATGCCATCACCATTTCAGAAGCTCCAGCGAGAGCATCGTACCGCATATCCATAGGTGTGGTGCCGGCGTGATTCGGTTTTCCTTCGACAACTACACGATACCGGTGAATCCCAACAATTCCCGTGACCACACCTAGTTTGTGATTCGTCTGTTCTAAAATTGGCCCCTGTTCAATATGCAACTCCAGATATAAGGCCACATCTCCTTTTTTTCTCGCACGTTTGGGAATCTCATCCGGGCACCCGCCCGCCATTTCCAGGCACTCTTTTAGAACACGCCCTGCAGCATCCTTTCTTTCCAGCATTTCTACCGGTAAATTGTTGACCATTCCTCTGCTGCCCACAGTGGAAATGCCGAATTCGGTCGGCTCTTCTGCCGTAAAATCCACAATTTCAAAAGAATGTCGCATTTCAGTATCTGTTTCCTTGATGCGACGGACAATTTCCAAACCAGCCAACACACCGATGATCCCGTCAAACCGGCCACCACCTGTTACAGTATCCGTATGGGAGCCAACCATAATCGGCGGTAACAAGGGATCTTTACCAGGCAGTCTCCCAATCAGATTCGACGCCGCATCCACTGTTACTTCCAATCCGCACTGGATCATTTCCTTCTTCAGCCAATTTCGCGCCTGTTCATACCAAGTTGTGAACGGCCTGCGGGTCCAACCCGGTTTTGTTTTGTCCACAAATGAGGACATCGTTTCAAGATCACGCCGTACCCTTTCTTCAATCGGAAATAAATGAAAATCTCCCATCACCGCTCGCCCCACTGTCATGGTCAAAGATGTTTTGCCGGAACGAACCGGCCGTATCCTGGAAATCCCAAGATTCCTTCACCAAAAATTTGTCTTCCACGCAGAAATGTGCTACTAATCTTTCCTTTCACGCGCCAACCGTGATAAGGGCTCCATCCCGCACTGGAGTGCAAATTTTCCTCCTGCAAGATGTAGCTTTGGTTGGGATCCAGAATCACAAGATCGGCGTCCATACCCTCTGCGATTTTTCCTTTGCAGTAGTCCAAGCCGAAAATGGATGCGGGTTTTTCAGACAGCAGACGCACCAGATCAAGGATGGTGATTCTGCCCTTGGCCACCCCTTCACTGAACAGAATCGGCAATAGCGTTTCCACTCCCGGTGCCCCGGAAGCATTTTGAAATATATCTTCGTGCGATTTTTTATCCATCGTCCACGGAGCATGATCGGACGTAATAATGTCGACTGAGCCGTGGGCAACCAGACTCCACAGTTGTTTGACATCTTCCGCTGACCGCAAAGGCGGATTGATTTTTCCCTTCGCGTGAAGGCGAAGCATGTCCTCCTCATGCAAAGTCAGATAATGTGTGCACGTTTCGGCAGTAATGCGAGCCCCTTGCGAGCGATAATACTCAACAAACTCAAAGATGCGCGGAACCGTGGTATGATACAGATGCGCCTTAACACCCGTCCAGTAAGCCAGTTCCATTACGGTTAGAGCTGCGGCCGACTCGGCCACTTTCGGTCGACTCCAACAGTGTACCCGAGGGTCTTTGGCTCCCATATCCCGAAACCTTATGAGATTCCGTCTGACGATCTCGTCCACTTCGGCATGTACCCCGACCGGACAACCCGTTTCCGCAATTATAGAAAATGCCTCGAACAAGTGTCCGTCGTCGATCCGCGGAAACCGGACAGGGTCGGTATTGAACATGGAAACTTTAAAACCGCATGCCCCCGCTTTTGCCAATCGCGGAATCTCATCCAACCCTCCTTCTTTTTTGATGGTAGCCAACAACGCCACATCGACGATCGATTGATTTTGTAAACGATTCAATTTTTCATAAAAGGCTTCCTCGGTGCAAATCATGCCCGAAGCGTCGTAGGGCATTTCGATGATGGTAGTCACTCCACCGGCGGCGGCGGCCTGACTGGCTTTCGTAAATCCTTCCGCAAGGGAACTATAGCAATGCACGTGCGCATCAATTGCACCGGGCAGTATATATTGTCCCGTCGCATCCACCATTTCCTTGCCCGTTACCGTTTCGTCTTTTGAAAAAACGCCGGCAATTTTCCCGTTGGTTACTGCCAAAACCGCATCGTACAACACCTGATCCGGTAAAACCGCATTTCCCTTGATCACCAAATCATACATTGTTTCTGCAGGATGAGGCTTCACATGTGTTCACCTCTCTGTTTGCAAGTTTTTGATAGGAGCGATTTGTTGCAGTTGGGCAGATATGTCATCCGCCGCTTGCACCACTTCCTGAATGACCGCCCGTTTCCTGTCTCCCGCCAATCTTGCGGCGGGACCCGCAACCGTGACACTGGCCACCACCCGATCATACTCGTCAAAGATCGGAGCCGCTGCTCCAAAAATGTCCGGGTCGACTTCCCCGACCGTGTTACAGTATCCCATCTCCCTTACCTGCCGGAGTTCCTCCAGCAAGTGTTGCTTCTCTTCCTCAGACAGCGATTGCACCACCTGTTCGATTACTTTTCTGCTTTCAAAGGCCAGAATCGCCTTCCCCGTTGCCCCGAGATGCAAAGGCAATGTTCGCCCGGTTTCAATGACAAAACGAATCATTCTTCTGCTTTCCACCATTTGAATGCAAGTCACGTTTAATCCGGCCCGGACGGCCAAAATCGAAGTTTCAGACGTTTTTTCCGTCAGTTTTTCCATAATCGGACGGGCGATCGTATGCAATTCTCGATCGATCTGATGCTGCAGACTCCTGGCCAGTTCCAAAATTCGCATGCCAAGACCGATTTGACCTTTGCTTTTGCGCTCGATAATCCCGTTTTGTTCCAACGTCTGGAGCAAACGATAGGTGGTACTCTCGGGGATCGAAACTTTTTCGCTGATATCGCTCACGGATAGTGTCATATCCGCTTCTGCCAGCACGAACAAAATGTCTAAGGCACGCGCAAGTGTTTGTGTCCCGTTCATTTCAACCTCCTCCATCAGTCAACCGCGAGAGCGCACACTCGACTGATTTGATCCAGCAGTTCATCGCCTTCCAACAGTTCGATCATTCGTTCTACATCTTTTACCATATAGCGATCTTCCAGAACGGGTGGGATCGATTCCCGGATCAGACGATGCAACAGTGCAGTACCCTTGCCCAGTGACAACCCCTTCATTTTATCTACGAGCAAATCGATCGCTTGTGCAGCGCAAAGCAGTTCGATAGCGATCACCTTCCTGGCGTGATCCAGCATCTGCAAGACTTTGCGCACCGAGCCCATCCCCATACTGTTGTGGTCTTCCTGGTTCCCTTTTGCCGGGATTGAACCGATGCTGGCCGGCGCCGCCAGCACTCTCATTTCCGCTACGAGAGCCACCGCATTCGCCTGCAGCAGGGCTAACCCGGTGTTCAGCCCAATACCGTCAGCCACCAAATTTGCCGGAAGGCCGTAGCTCATGGCTGGGTCAAGCAAACGGGCGGACCTCCTTTCGGACAAAACGGCCAAATCTGTCAGTACAATACCCAAAAAATCCATTGCATACGCTAGGAGACCGCCGTGAAAATTTCCGCCGCTCAAACTCTGATACCCGTCGTCACAGGGAATCAACAGCGGATTGTCAGTCGATGCGTTTAACTCTCTTTCCAAAACCGTCTCAATATAGTGTAAAACATCTTTTATACCGCCGTGAACTTGCGGAGAGGAACGCAAACTTACAGCATCCTGCACCCTCGGAAACCGCTCCCCAAGCCGCTTGCGTCCCTTTTCAGTTGTCCATTGGCTCCCATCCAGCATCGCTAGTACGTTCCTAGCTGACTGTTGTTGGCCAGGGATCCCTCTTGCCGCATGGATCCTTGGATCGTAGGCCGCCAGTTCCCCCCGCATCGCTTCCAGACTTAATGACAGAGCCATATCGGAATGCGCAACAAGTTTTTTGGCCTGCATCAGAGCGTGGATCGAAGCAGCCAATAACACGGTGCTGCCGCTCATCAGAGCCAGAGCTTCCCTGGCGGCGAACGAAAAATGGACGGGAGAAATACCCGCTTTTCCCAGCATCTCCGTGGCAGGCCCTTGTTCACCCCTGTATCGAACAGTTCCTTCCTGCATACCTGCCAAGCAAAGACCAAGATGGGCCATCGGCTGCAGGTCGCCCACACCGAGTGAACCCACTTGCGGCAATAAGGGGTACACACCATGGTTGAGAAACGTCAAGATTCTTTCTATCAGTTCGGGCCTGACTCCGGAATGCCCCCGGCTGAGCACGTTCGCCCGCAATAACATGGCCAATCTCACCACCTCGTCGGGAAACGTAGGGCCCAGGCCGATCGCATGCGAATACAGGATTTTCCGCTGGAAAATCTCTTGATCTTTTTCCTCCACTAAGTGGTCCTTTAATTTTCCCAACCCTGTGGTGATGCCGTAAATAATTTTCCGTTCCTCAGCCAGCCACTTCTCTATCTGCCGTCGTGCCCGAGCCACTTTCTCGCGGGCTTCCGGTGCTAGGACAATGGGGATGTCCGGACTTTCAATAAAGTCGGAAATCTGCTTCATTGTTAAAGAAGTACCGTCTATCACCAGCGTTTTTGCTTGCTGCATGTGTGCTCCCTCCTGTCATCCCCTACGCAAGTTCTCCCCTGGCTTTTAACAAGGAACGCCTTTCCAGCCACATCAATAATTGATTCAATACGATCGCCAAACCGGAAACGAACAGAGTGCCCCAGACAATTTTTGGTGTGGAGTTTTGATACAATCCTTCAAACAGGATCACACCCAGCCCGCCGGCATTCACCCAAGCCGCCACCGTTCCGATCCCGATCACCGAAATGGTAGCGATTCGAATTCCTCCGAGGATGGCGGGCAGTGCGAGCGGAAGTTGAATTTTCCAGAACAGTTGAAACGGATTGAGTCCCATTCCCCTGCCTGCTTCAAGCACAGCAGGATCAACCGATTGGAAACCGACCATCACATTCCGTACCAAAATCAGTTGGCTGTATGCCACCAAGGCAATAATCGCAGGTTTTTGTCCAAGTCCGACCAGCGGTATCAGGATCGCAAACAAAGCCATACTGGGAATCGAATAGACGGTTCCTAACACGGAAAGAACCGGTACCGATAACCATTTTATCCGCCAGAGAATCACCCCGAGGGGCAAGGCAAACAGCAGCGCGATTCCAACCGACGAAAAAGTGAGTACCACATGCTGAACAAACAATTCGAGAATCCGGTCATGATACCTGATCAGATAGTCAAACATTTGGCCCTCCGTTGGAGCTAGGAAGCGGATATGCATTTGACCGCTTCGTCCTGAATCTTTAACTGTGCCAACGTGATCCGCCCGATCGGCGTTTGCTGGTCATCTTCCACAATTACCGAATCCACCTCACTTCGAAGGATCAAGTTAAGTACTGTTTTCAAGTTTTCATCCTTCGAAACGCGTTTTTCTTTGGGATGGATGTCCCCTTTTATCGGTGCCATAACGGTCTCGACTTTCATCAGACTTAGGCGCTGGGTCACGTCTTCCGAATGAACCAGACGGCTGACGAATTCATTTGCCGGATTCAAAATGATATTCAGAGGCGTGTCATATTGTTGGATTTTCCCTTCGTTCATGACGATGACTTTGTTCCCCAGTTTGATCGCCTCTTCCACGTCATGGGTAACAAACAAAATGGTTTTGTGCAAATTCTTCTGAATGTGAATCATTTCCTCCTGCAGGCTGGAGCGTGTAATGCTGTCAATCGCACCAAACGGCTCATCCATCAGCATGATGGCCGGATCCCCCGCCATCGCCCTGGCCAAACCCACCCGTTGCTGTTGTCCACCCGACAATTGTCTGGGATAGCGTTTGCAAAAGTCACGCGGCGGCAGATGCACCAGTTCAAGTAGAAACTCGATTCGCTCTTTAATCTTTTTCTCGTCCCACTTCAGGATTTTCGGCACCGTCGCGATATTTTCCTCGACAGTCATATGCGGAAACAACCCTACTTGCTGGATCACATAACCGATTTTTCGGCGCAATTCGGTCACAGACACCTTGCTGATATCTTTCCCCATGACAAATATCCTGCCGGAGGAAGGTTCATAGATACGGTTCACCATCTTCAAAAGCGTCGTTTTTCCACAACCGGAAGCGCCCAGGATGGTGACAAAGCTGCCTTCCTCAATCTGTAAGTTGGTTTCGTAGACGGCGGGACGAGCAGCTTTCGGAAATGTTTTCGTGACTTGATCGAACGAAATGGCGTACCGAACCACTCTCTGCGTGCCTCCTTTGAAAGCGGATCCGGCTTCGCAGTTCGAAGCCGAATCCGCCTGCTGGTTACTTCAGGATCCCTTCTTTTTGCAGAAACTCTTTTGCGATTTCCGTATATTCACGTTTTTTGATATCCACTTCGGCATTCAGTTGTTGCATCTTTTTACTGTCAATCTTGGAGGATACTTCGTTCAACACCTTTTCAATTCCCGGATCTTTCTGCAGGAGGTCCGACCGAACAACCGGCGCGACATAGTAAGGGGGCCAGAATTTTTTGTCATCTTGCAGCAAGACCAGATCCGGATTGGTCAAATCCCCGTCTGTCGTAAACCCAACGGTAACATCCGCTTCATCGTTCAACAAAACGCGGTATTTTACGCCAAAATCGTAGAGTTTCATACTCTTGAAATTAAATCCGCCGTAAAATTTTTTCAACCCTTTTAAACCGTCTTCCCGTTGTTCAAACTCCGGTACCGCCGCCATTCGCAACTGAGGCGCCAATTGAGCAAGTTGCGATACGGTGTACAAATTGTATTTTTCCGCTACCTTCTTCGTTGTGACCAGCCCTTGCGAATCGTTCGCCTGGGTCGGTTTCAGCCAGATCAGGTTAAACTTTTCTTTGTAGTTTTTGGAAACCGTGTCGTATACTTCCTGCGGATCGGATTTTGGAGGCAGCTTCAAGATATCGATCAGTCCCGTTCCCGTATATTCAGGATACATATCGATATCCCCGCTTCTCAGAGCCTCGTGGGCTACCAATGTTCCGCCCAGATTCAGTTTTCTCTCGACTTTGTATCCGGCGTTTTCCAGGGCCAGCGCGTACATTTCTCCCAAAATCAGCGACTCAGTGAAATTCTTCGAACCGATTCGCACTGTTGGTTTCTTTGCTTGTGGGCCCACTCCCGAATCCTCACTTTTGGAACTGCAAGCGGTCAGAAGCATGGAGGCAATCATCAGGAAAACGGTAAGCTTGGCAAAAACATTTTTGTACATATTGTAACCCCCTCGATCTAATCTCGCTGATACATCGTTATCCAGCGTTCAACTCCGGCAAAACAAGCTTCCGAAAGAATAGCCAATGTTGCAACAGGAATGGCACCCACCAACAACAAGGAAAAATCGTACATTCCCAGACCGTTGACAATAAATGTACCCAACCCCCCTCCCCCAATAAACGCCGCCAATGTAGCGCTGGCGATCACCTCAACCGCCGCGGTACGAACACCGGCAATGACGAATGGCAACGCTAAGGGAAATTCGACCTTCGTTAAAATTTGGTGTTTCTCCATTCCCATACCGACAGCGACCTCCAACACAGCAGGGCTGAGGCTGCGAAACCCAAGAAACGTGTTGATTAAAACAGGAGGACACGCCAGCACGGTGAGCGCCACCAGCGCCGGGGTAAATCCCGTGCCCAAAAACGGCAACACGATCACGAGGATTGCCAAACTCGGCACCACTCGCAAGGAATTGACAATGTTCATCACAGATGTTTCAATTTTTGGATTTTTCGCACAAAAAATCCCTAAAGGAACACAAAGCAAGATACTGACAAGCAAAGCAAACGCGCTCAATCTGGCATGGACCATCACCGCGTCCAGAAAGCGATCTTGATTTTCCAAAATATATTGCAGTGCCTGGTGTATCAGTTCCATCCGTTACCTCCATTCCTCTGTTCGGAGTCAGCAATCCGGGTTCAATGCGTATTCGGCGATAGAAATCCCAAGTGCCCGCTCCACTTCCGGATATACGGTAGCGTCACGTACGCTGGAGCTCAACGGAATATATTTTTTGCTGATCGAGAAAACAGCCAGTTCCATTCCCAACTGAATGTCTCCCACACGAACCGGTTCACCTGTCTTCACCGACAATGTGGTAATCACATCCGGATACGTTGTAAGACGTTTCCCATGAGCGTCGTCCACCGCCATGTATTCATTCATTACGTGCAGGGTCAGGGGAGTTCCGGAAACATCCAGCACGATTTTCCCTATATCAAACGCTCCTGAATACATAACATCATTGTGGATCACTTTGCCGCAGGCGAGAATTTGCCCGTTCGTTTTTTCGCAGATCGCACGCATCACCGCTTCGGGACCTTTGTATTCCACTTCGAGGATCGCCTTTCCCAACTCAATCGCTTTCGAAACACCTCCAATTGCGGCATGCTGCCTGATATAGTGTATCGGAAGCGGATGTCTGGCACACGCGATGAAACCGCCCGACATATCCGACGCTGTTCGTAAAATGGTGGACGTTTTGGCCGGAGTCCCCTTGACCACTAACTCCAAGTACGAACCGGTGTCGCGCCTGCCCCCTACGACCACCTGGATCGTTTGAAAGTCAAGTCGAGCAGCCAGTCCCATCGAACCCATTTTTCCTGTCGGATGTGCACGCATATCGCCCGTTGCATCCACAACCACCAAATCCAGCGCGGCTGCCGGCAACCAGCCGTTAATGGTACTTGACATCCCGTTTTGCGGCGTCATCACTCCTACCACTTTACCATCAAAATTTTCCATCAATAACTCGACAGCCCTGATGTAATCGCGCCCTCTCATCTCCCAATCTCTTCCTGCCGGTGCCCCAATTGCAGTGGCAGTCACGATGATCGCATCATCCGGCAGTTCATCGACAGACGCCAGTTTCGGTTTGCCGATTGTGATCGCTGCACTCCCGATTTCCAATCCATGATCCGGCCATCCCCCTCCACCCGCAGCATACACAGAACCTCCCTTGACTGCTGCCTTCACATCATCCATGGTTAATTCACGCATCTTTTTGCCTCCTCACTTCCCCTTTTCATGTCAAACTCTTTAGTCCGTTTTAAGGGGGATGTATGCTAGTGCCTTTTTCTCCACTTCATCCAATGCCTCACTGTAGCCTGCGTCCGCATAGCGCATCACACCGAGAGAAGTGTCGTTGGTGATGGACAGCCGCAAGCGCTCATCGGCCGCCGCCGTACCATCGGCCACCACGGTCACGCCAGCGCTTGTCATATAGCCGGTATATCCTCCTCCGCCGGAGTGGATTGCGACCAGATCCGCCATAGAAGAACAATTCAGCATCGCATTTAACAAAGGCCAATCTGCGATCGCATCGCTTCCGTCACGCATTCGCTCCGTCATGATGTTCGGATGAGTCATCGCGCCTGCATCCAGATGATCTCTGGAAAATGCAATTGGACCAGACAGCGTTCCGTCTCGCACCATCCGATTGACGGCAAGCGCCAATCTTGTGCGGTCACCATGCCCAAACCATCCGATCCGAGCTGGCAAGCCTTCAAACGGTATATATTGATTGGCTAACCGTATCCAATTAGTAGCAATCTCGTTATCCGCAAACTCTCGCAGAATAAATTGATCAATTTTATGAATGTCCTCCGGGTTTCCCGACAATGCGACCCAGCGAAACGGACCAATCGCCCGGCAAAACAGCGGGCGGAGAAACGCTTCTGTAAAGATGTCGATCTCAAAGGCGTCAGACACCCCATGCTGATACGCCTGTGTCCGGATGTTGTTTCCGTTGTCAAACACAACGGCTCCCCTCCGCTTGAAAGCCAGCATGGCTTGCACTTCCTTGGCAATAGAAGCTCTCGCATCAGCTATCAGTTTTTCCGGGCACTGCACACGGGCTTCTCCTACATCCTTCATGCTATAGCCCTCAGGGATATACCCGTACAGCAAATCATGGGCAGAGGTTTGGTCTGTCACGATGTCCGGAATGATTCCCCGTTGCAAAATTTTCGGGTAGATCGTTGCTGCATTACCAACCAATCCGACCGACACGCTTTGTTTTTTTGCTTTTGCCTCTTCAATCCACGCAAGGGCTTCATCCAGTGAAGAGGTTTTCTTTTGTAAATAGCCGACTTGAATACGCTTGTCGATTCTGGACTCATCGACTTCCACGCAGAGAATGGCTGCATTGGCCATCACCCCGGCAAGAGGTTGGGCCCCTCCCATTCCACCCAATCCGGCAGTTAAAATGAAGCGACCCGATAAATCACCGTGAAAGTGTTTCCTGGCAATCGCCGAAAAAATCTCGTAGGTCCCTTGTATGACGCCTTGGGAACCGATATATTGCCAGGCGCCTGCAGTCAATCCTCCCCACATAATCAATCCTTTTTCCTGCAAGGCGTAAAAGTTTTCGCTTGTGGCCCATTTGCCCACCAAGTTGCAATTCGCCATAATGACCAGCGGAGCGGAAGCATGGGTTTGCAGGATGCCGATCGGTTTTCCGGATTGAACCACCAATGTTTCATTCTCTTCAAGTTTTTTAAGGCAATCGACGATAGCATGATAGGATTCCCAGTTTCTCGCCGCTTTGCCTAAAGCCGCATAGACGACCAACTGCTCGGGATTTTCCCCGTTTTCTAACACATTTTCCAACATTCTGAGTAATCCTTCTTGCCGCCAACCTTTACAACGGAGGACACCTCCTCGAGCTGCCCGGATCTCTCTCATAGCTACCTCCTTTTTATCAATATACGATAATATATTATCACTATATAGTGTAAGAATAATCGATCGAGTCAAATAAGTCAATAGAATAATCTAAAAAATGTTGTTCGTCTGTGTTGGTATGATCGAAGTGAAGCCCCCACCGGGCGATCCAGGGGAGGGACGAGGTACTCTTACAGGCGAATTCCTCTACCAAGGAAGCAGGTGGTGGCGGAAGCGAAGCGCAGAGCAGAGCAGAGGGCGTGCCGCACAATTTCCTGGGCTGTAAAGCTCGTGTCTGTGTTTGGTCGGCCCCCTCTGCGCACTGCCCGCGTGGGTACCGGAGCAACGGGAGAGCCCGAACAAGTGAGTGCGTGCGTGACGCGTCATGAAAATCCGCCTTCTGCGCTCCGAAGCACGTTTGGAAGAGAGGTAACGTTCCTGGAGTAGAGTAAAGGGCTGGGGTTACCAGCCCCTTCTCATCAAACCGTACGTGCGGTTTTCCCGCATACGGCTTTCCGACTTTCTTCACTTTGGGCAGTACGTACTTTCCATGAAGTGGCGGTTTTCAAGCCCATCTGGAGTAAGCATGTGATAGAAGTCAACATAACGTGTTTTCCGGCGATTATGCTTCTTATTCCAGAAAATCTCCAAACGCCTGCGAATATACCAGTCGATCTTGCTCAGAAACCGATTGGTTGCACCGGGGTCAATCACGGCATAGTAGTTCCTCCACCCTTTTATAATGATACAACCTCCTGCCCCATCAACAAACGGTTCTTCACATCCAACACGCCGGCAGCCGCTTACCGGAGCCAATCCCGCCAATTCTCGCTCGTGAGATTGAGGGTCACCCGCTGGCGATTCAGCGGTACGACGATCAGGTTGACCCGGTGAAAGGGCAGGTAGTACCGCAGATACTCGCTGACCTCCTGCTGATGCTCCCCGCCACACCGGGTTATTGAACCGTCGGCGACCACTGTTTGGTCAGCAGGAAGATCCACAGGTCCCCGAACAGGCTCATGAGTCCCCGCGTCACCCGGCCGATGACGTGCTGCTTGATATGAGTCGGCTGGAAGGCATACGGTTCTGAGGCCACTTTAAAAACGGCATAGGCTTGGCCAGCGATATCGAATATGCGATTGTCTTCGATATACAAGATTGGCAGCATAAAAAACCCCCTCCCTGTATCAGGGGAGGGAGAATAATTTGGATTGTAGATCGGCACTGACGACTGGTATAATATCCCTGTGCAATAGAATCGGCTCGCAAGGGTGGCCGGCCGATCCCCTATGAAAGGGGGTGAGGCCATGACCAAAACCCGGCCGCCGCAAGCCCCGGGCTTCAGCCTTGGGGATAAGGCGGCCAAACCTTGCACTCTCAATTAGATACATTCGTGGTGTATAATAGTCTCATGGAATACAAATCCAACCGAAACGTTGTGTATTCATGCAAATACCACGTTGTCTGGTGCCCGAAGTATCGCCGAAAGGTTCTGGTGGGCGGTGTAGATCAAAGGCTTAAGGAGATTCTCCGAGCCATAGCGGATGAACGCCGTGCTGAAATCATCGAAATGGAGGTCATGCCGGACCACGTACACTTGCTTGTGGAAGTAGATCCGCAGTTTGGCATCCACCGATTGGTCAAACAGATGAAAGGTCGGTCGTCGAGAATCCTGCGCCAAGAATTTCCGTGGCTCAGGAGCCGGTTGCCGTCGTTGTGGACCAACTCCTATTTTGTCTCCACCGTTGGGGGTGCGCCGCTTGCTGTCATCAAACAGTACATCGAAAACCAAAAATCGGTATGAGGTGCGGCGGCTGCGCTTGGCCCCCACTCCACAACTCGATGATTTGGCGCGCGTGGCAGGCGAACTGTATTCCGCTGTGGTCGTAGATTTTTGGCGTACCGTTCGCAAACGAGGCATCTGGCTCAAGCCGTCGTCGATGATGCGGTGGCACACGTCGAACCATCTCCATGCCCACAGCGCGGATGCGGTGGTGCAAAGTTTCTACGCCGCCCTCAAATCCTGGCGCAAGCGCCGGAAGACAGATCCGCAGGCCAAACCGCCGCACCGTCGGCGGCGCTACTACCGGGTCCAGTGGAAATCGTCCGCGATCCGGATCCGGGAAGGAAGGCTCATTCTCTCCAACGGGCTCGGGAATGCTCCGCTGGTCGTGCCGTGGCCTTGGGAAGCTCCTGTTTTGGTCGAACTGGGTTGGACGGGCACGGCCTATGAACTGCGGGCTGTGTACTCCCGGCCTGTGGTAGAACCTGTTACGGAGGGAGGCACAGCCGGAGCGGACCTGGGCGAGGTCCATCTGGCCGTGGCCCACGACGGCGAGCGGACGACGATTTACAACGGGCGGGAACTTCGGGCCAAACGGCAGTATCAGAACAAACTCAAAGCCCGCCTCGCCGCGAAGCAGTCGCGGATGCGGAAAGGGTCACGCCGCTGGCGCAAGCTCCAACGAAGCAAGAAAAAACAGTTGCGAAAACTTGAGAATCAGATCTGGGACATCCTGCACAAGCAGACCACCGCTTTGGTCTCCACGCTCCACGAGAGAGGCGTGCAGACGGTGGTGATTGGCGATGTGCGGGATTTGCGGAAGCGGGTGGATTACGGGACTGCGGCTAACCAGCGGATTCACCAGATGGTCACAGGGAAGGTTCGCTGGCTGATCACCTACAAAGCCGAACGGCTTGGGATGCGAGTGGTTCTCCAGGACGAGGCGTACACCTCCCAGGAATGCCCGCGATGTGGGAGTCGGCACAAGCCCCGAGGGCGTCAGTATACCTGTTTGGTCTGCGGGTTCCGTTTTCACCGAGATGGCGTCGGGGCGGTCAACATCCGGCGCAAGTATCTGGGCCAAGGCCCAGTAGTTGGGGCGATGGCGTCCCCCACGGGTGTGCGGTGGCATCCGCACCTGCGCACCCGCGTAGCTCGCGATAAGCGAGAAAGAATCCCCGCCCTTTAGGGCTGGGGAGAACGTCAAGGTATATGAGGCGCTGTCCCTGATGATTGCATTCGGGCTTCTAGTTGCCACGATACTGTCCTCCAATAAAAACAAGTAAGCCACCCTTGTGCATTGGCGTGACAGGGTGACTTACTTCCGCCATAAAGAGCCGGCCCCTTTGTGGGCGACTATTGTACCGACCGTGGGTGTTGCAGCACCTGCGGTCGTTTTTATTATATGCTGAGGACAATGCTTCTATTCACATTATGGCAGATGATTGCGGGGGAGTCAAGATCAACCATCTTTCCGGGGATATTGCTGAATCTCT
>NZ_AQXL01000084.1 GCF_000376225.1 Effusibacillus pohliae DSM 22757 | reverse complement strand
ACCCGGCCTCCACCCCTTGAGAGGTAGAACGAAGGAATGTAAGGGCATCGACCCAGGGAGATATGGGAGGGTAAACCGCAAGGGTACATGTGGAGATCCATATGCGACCATATGGCTTTTAAAAACGAGGTGACCAACATCTCTGTTCCCGCCAACGGGTCGATCCCAAATATTCACTTTTCGTCAAATATTATCCTCAAGCGCTTCGTTCGTGAAAGATGAAAACATGCGTAATGGCGAGAAAAACGAAGAAAACATTAATTCTTTGAGGGAGGGATAGCATGCTCGTCGAACAAGCCATGACACGGGACGTGATCTGTGTCTCGCCGGACACCTCGATTGAAGAGGCGCTCGCGATTACCACCGCCAACCGGATTCGGCACTTGCCGGTGGTCTGCAATGAACAGTTGGTCGGCATCATCTCCGACAGGGACCTGCGCAATGCGATGCCTTCCTGCCTGGTTCAGGAGCAGACGGCAGCTCTCAAAGACACGCCAGTCAGCTCGATTATGAAAAGCGACGTGATCACCGCACACCCGCTTGATTTTGTGGAAGATGCCGCCAACTTTCTGTATCAAAAAAGGATCGGCTGCCTGCCGGTGGTCTCCTGCGGCAAACTGGTGGGCATCATCACCGAACGGGACATCCTGCACACGCTGGTGGAAATGATGGGGGTATCGTCTCCCACCTCGCGGGTCGAAGTGCAGGTTCCGGACCGCCCCGGTATGCTGGCGGAAATCGCTGACCTGCTGCGGGCGCGAAAAATCAACGTGGCGAGCGTGATGGTCTTTCCCGGTCCGACCGAGGGCCAAAAAACGATCGTCTTCCGGCTGAAAACGATGGATCCCCGCCGCTTCGTTTACGACGTGCAAAACGCGGGGTACCAAGTGGTTCAGCCGCCCGTCATCGGGTAGGAGCGCGTATGAAGAATCAGGTCGCGTTTGTTTACAGCCAATCGTTTCTCCGGTACAAATTCGGGGAAGACCATCCGTTCAATCCAAAGCGGCTGCAAATCACATGGGATTTGATGCAAAAGCTGGGCCTGCTCGACGCATCCTATCTGGTGGAACCCAGGCCTGCGTCTTTGGACGAGCTGCTGCGGGTGCATCACCCGGACTTTGTACATGCGGTGCAGAAAGCGTCCCAACTGCCGCCTGATACCGATCCGCCGGTCATCGGGTTCGGGCTGGGAACCGAGGATACGCCGATTTTTCCCAATATGCACGAGGCCAGCAGCCTGATCGTCGGCGGCACAATCCTGGCCGCCGAACTGGTGATGTCCGGACAAGTCGAGCATGCGCTCAACCTGGCGGGCGGGCTGCATCACGCCCGCCACAAGGAAGCTTCCGGATTCTGCGTCTACAATGATATCGGAGCTGCGATTGCCTACATCAGGGAACGGTACAACGCCCGCGTTCTGTATCTCGACACGGACGCCCATCACGGGGACGGCGTGCAGTGGCTGTTTTATGACGATCCGGACGTGCTGACCATTTCGTTTCATGAAACGGGAAAATATCTCTATCCCGGCACGGGGGATGTGGAAGAGCGCGGGGACGGGCGGGGATACGGGTACTCGCTGAACATTCCGCTGGAGCCGTTCACCGAGGACGATTCCTGGATCGCCGCGCTCGAATCGGTGCTTCCGCACGTGTTTCATAAATTCAAACCGGATGTGGTAATCTCGCAAAACGGATGTGACGCCCACCAGTACGATCCGCTCACACACTTGTCGGCCACCACCCGGCTGTACCGGGAAATCCCGAAAATGGTCCACCAACTGGCGCACGAAGTGTGCGAAGGCAGATGGATCGCGGTCGGCGGCGGCGGGTACGACATCTGGCGGGTTGTGCCGCGGGCTTGGACGATGCTGTGGGCGGAACTGTCCGGCCAACCGCTGCCCGATGAACTGCCGCAAAGCTGGTTGGATCGCTGGCAGCCAGAGGCGCCCGTCGCGCTGCCAACCACGTTTGTCGATCCGCCAGACCTGTTCCCGCCGATTCCCCGCCGGGCGGAAATCGAAGAAAAAAACCGCATCACCGTCAGGCGGGCGCTGCTGGGCACGCCGTTTCTGCTGTAAACCACACCCCAGTTGGCCACGATCCGCCGGGAAGGTGTTCTGCTGTAGCGCCCAGATAAAATTCAGATAAAATACAGTTTCGCGGGAGGTTTCTGTTCGATGCTGGAAGCGGTCGTGTTTGACGCATACGGAACATTGTTTGACGTCCACTCGGTGATCGCCGCCTGTGAACAAATGTACCCCGGCCGGGGAGCGTTGATCAGCCAAACATGGCGGCAAAAACAGCTGGAATACACGTGGCTGCGAGCCCTCATGCGGCGCTACGAGGATTTTGAAACGGTCAACCGCGACTCCCTGCGGTTTACATTAAGCAAATTCGAATTGCCCTATACCCGGGAGACGATCGACCGGCTGGCGAATGCCTATCTCGGGCTGGCTCCCTACCCGGATGTGCTGCAAGCGTTGCAAGCATTTCAACCGAATCCGCTTCTGATTCTGTCCAACGGAACGGTACCGATGCTGCGGACGGTTGTTGAAAATGCCGGTTTGCGAGCGTACTTCACCGATATTTTAAGCGTCGACATGCTGAAAACGTACAAACCCGATCCGCGGGTGTATCAACTCGCGGTCGACCGGCTCGGAATCCCGAAAGCGAATGTCCTGTTCGTTTCTTCAAACGGTTGGGATGTGGCAGGAGCCAAATCGTTCGGCTTCACGGTCGGGTGGATCAACCGGACAGGTAGCGTCACGGAGGAACTTGGAGTGAAACCGGATTATACGGTGCAGTCCTTGCTTGAGTTGGCAGAGTTGATTTCTCGTTAAAAAATGGCTCGGAACTCCCCGAGCCATTTTCTTTCTCACCGGAATCCGCTGTCTGCGGCCCGTTATTTTTTCAGCTTGTTTTTCAACTCGTCGTATTGTTTTTGGATGTCTTTCACTTCGTATTTTTTCTCGATCGAATCGGCCAGCTCCAGGAACGCCTTTTTCTTCTCCTCGTCCATGTTGGCGACCGTTTCCCGCAGCTCTTGCGCCAGTTCCATATAGCCGAGCCCTTCGATGCCGCGGGCGCTTTGCTTGTCAATTATGTAGCTGTCCACAATCGCCATCGCTTCCAACGTTTTGTCCTTTGCCGGGAAGCCAAACACTTCGGGCTGCACGAGCAACATGGTCAAAACAGGTACCAGAAGCAGTGCTGCATACGGAAGAAAATTTGCTTTCAAACTGCTTTTCATGTTGATCACCCCCCAAAATTGTACATCATCCGGCCGTTAAAGAAAATAGTCAAATTCCTGGAACCTCCCAGTGCGTGGCCTCCCTCTATGCGTTCCGGCAGATCGATCAAGCCGATCTCCTCGTAATAGCGGATCGTCCGTTTCGTCAACCCCGTTTGCCTGGAGACTTCATCGTTAAATTTCTCCCCCGAATGCTGCCGCACATCGGGCGAATGCCGATTCGTACATAATTTCTCCGATTCAGGAAAAACTTTGTTCGAAACCACAAGGACGCTAACTGAACGGAAGGGAGAATCGCAATGTCTACTGCTACCCTGCGGCCGTACACGACTGCGAAAACTTTTATGTACACCTCGATTTTCTGGCTGCTGCTCGGGATGATCATCGCCCTGCTGGTGGCGCTGAAATCGGTCAATCCCAATTTTTTGGCGATCAATCATTGGTGGCAGGAATACTTCACGTACGGTCGGCTGCGGCCGATTCATACGAACACAGTGCTGTTCGGCTGGTTGACGCCCGCTTTTTTTGCAATGTGGTTTTACATCATTCCCGTGCTGACGAAAGCTCCGCTGTACAGCGAACGGCTCGGAGTGTTCACCGCATGGGCCTGGAACATCGTCTACGCGATCGGAGCGGTGATGTTGTTTTTGGGCAGGCAAGTGCCGGTCGAATATTCGGAGATGCCGCTGGTGATTGATATTCCGATCATCCTGGTCATCGGGCTGATGGTATATAACCTGATGAGGACGATCATCAACCGGAAGGAACGGATTTTGTATGTAACGCTCTGGTATTTTCTTGGAACGATGGTGTGGCTGCCGATGATTTACATCGTCGGGAACATTCCCGGCGCTTATCTGTCCGGAATCGCTCAAGCGTCGATCGCTTACACATGGGTGCATAACATCATCGGAATGTGGTTCACTCCGGTCGGTGTCGGCACGATTTACTACCTGCTGCCCAAGCTGACAGGCAATCCGATTTGGAGCCACAAACTGTCACTGATCGGATTCTGGACGATCGGCGCCTTCTACATCTGGAACGGACCGCACCACCTGGTCAATGGGCCGATCCCGCTGTGGCTGATGAAAGCGGGGATCATTCCCAGCGTGCTGCTGATCATTCCGGTTTGGACGGTGCTGGCCAATGTGATCGGCACGATGAAAGGCGCCTGGTACAAAATCTCGGAAAACATCGAGCTGAAATTCCTCATCTCCGGCGCCCTGTTCTATTTTCTCGCCTGCATCCAGGGACCGTTCCAGTCTCTGATGGCACCGAACGCGATCCTGCACTTCACCTATTGGACGGTCGGCCATGCCCATATGCCGCTGTTCGCCGGGTTTTCACTGGTCGCGTTCGCCGGTTATTACTATACGTTGCCGCGGATCATCGGCCGCAAAATCTACAGCCTGGCGCTAATGAACTGGCATTACTGGCTGTCGGTGGTGGGATTTTTGATCTTCGGGTTTTCCATGTGGCTGGCCGGGATTTTGCAAGGGTTCGGCTGGATGGACGGGAATCAGGTGGGAGCCGCTTTTGTCCGGATCGTGGAATCGTTACACATGTACCTGATCGCACGGGCGGTCGGCGGCAGCTTGATGTTCCTCGGGCAAATCGTCTTCGCCTGGAATATCTACAAAACGGTGACTGCCGGCCAGCAAGTTCCGACCGAAGATCCTCTGCCCGCCCTGCGGTAAAGATCCGCACCATTCCAACAACAACGAGGTGATCGGCGATGGCGAACCAATCCGAGAAACACGTGGGAGTCCTGCTCGGCGGAGCATTCGCTCTTTTTCTGATCGGGGTTCTGGGAACGTGCGTGCTGCCGTTTTTCGATAAATCGGTCAACACTCCGACCGCAACGGCCAAGCTGAAAAATTATCCCGCTAACTCGGCGGAAGCGCGCGGGCGCGTGGTGTACATCCGGGAAGGGTGCTTTTGGTGCCACAGCCAGTCGGTCCGCCCCGTCAAAGCCGATTCCAAATTGGGGCCCGTCTCGCAGCCTGGCGACTACTATTACGACAAAATCCCGTTGATCATGACCCAGCGCACCGGCCCCGATTTGACCTGGGTCGGCAGCCGCTACAGCCCGGAATGGCAATACCAGCACCTGAACAACCCGCAGAAGTTCTACAAAGGCTCAATCATGCCCAGGTACAACTATCTGTCGGAACAGGACAAACGGGATCTCGTCGCCTATTTGATGAGCTTAAAACCGGCTCCGTCGCAAAAATCAGGGGCCGCAGCGGGCAGATTGGGAGGATCTCCATGACATTGCAGGCTTGGACATTGCTGATCGTGTTGTTGACGCTGACCGGAAGCACCTTTTTGGTCTATGTTTGGGCAAACAAGGCGGGGCAATTTGACGACATCGAAGAAATCAAATATCGGATGCTGCAAGATGACGAACGGGAGGGGTACTGATGGCGGACGACAGCCGCAACCCGCAGGATCGCGATCCGGTCGAAAAACAGGACGATTATTCGACCATATCCGGCATTAAAATGAAGCATACGAAAATCCCCAAGTTCCTGAAAGCGACCTATGCGATCGCGGCCGCCTGGGCGGTTTATTACGCTTTGACAGCCACCACCGTGAATGACCGGTCGGAAGCGAACACCCCGATGGAGGTGACGCCGGAAGCGGGAAAAGAGATTTTTAGCACGACTTGTGCCGGTTGTCACGCGGTGACACATGATCGGCTGGTCGGGCCCGGTCTGGCCGGAGTGAAAGACCGGCTGGGCGATCAGGGGTTGGATCAGGTGCTGCATAACGGCCGGCCGCAAAAAGGAATGCCCGCTCCTCCCTCGCTCGGTTTGAACGAGGATCAGATCAAAGCGGTGAAACTGTATCTGGAGACGTTAAAGTGAGGTGATTGGTGGTGAAACACGTGATCGGGTCGTTTGCCAAACGGGAAGCGGCGGAAGCGGTGATTCGCACGCTGGAAACCCGGGTTCCGCGCGAGCGGATCTCCTTGCTTACAAGAGCGGATCAGATCCCGCAAGCGGACGATCCGCCGAAGACCGATCCGCCGCTTGAGGGTGGGTTGCTCGGCGCCGTAGTCGGCGGCGCGATCGGACTCGCTTTTGCAGCCGGCTCCGCCATGCTGCCGGGCGGAACACCGCTGATGGCAGGGTGGGGACCGCTGTTCGGGATTTTATATGGAGGCATGTCCGGCGGCGTTTTGGGCGGTTTGATTGACCTTGGCATCAGTCCCCCCTCCGCCAAAACGCTGGCGGATGAAGTGGAGGCCGGAAAAATTCTGGTGTCGGCCGAAGTGCCGGAACATGAAACGGAAAATGTAAAAAAACTGTTGCACGATTTTGGAGCCGATCAGATCGTCATGCAGGATTAACACTATAGCAAGAATCATCTCCGCGGAAGCCGGCGGTCTATTTTGGCAATCCGGCGGCCACAACCGATCTGTGGATTCGCAAACTCCGCGTGGTTGCCCGCATCGGAAACCGCTGTTTGCCGCAAAATAGGCGGGTGCAAACAGCCCGCCTATGTTCAGCGGCCAATCCGCTTGGCGAATGACTGCCGCCAACCCTCGGCCAATTCCTCCACTTCCAGGATCCGTCGGATCGCTTCCTCATTTTCTTTCTCGTGATATTTGATATGATTCACAAACGACACGGTGATTCCCTTCGGGTGCCGTTGCAACAACCGGATGGGCGAATGTTTGTCGACAAATCCTTCCTGCAAGACGCGGACATAGTAGCCGGTAAAACCAGTGTTTTGCACACGCAGCGGCAGATCCGGCCAATTATGCTTCACCCCCAGCTTATAGCAGGGTTGTCTCGGCTGGCTGACCTGGACGACCGCCTCACCGAGCTGAAATACATCACCGATGCAAACGTCCGTCTCTTGCATGCCGTGCACGGTCAAATTTTCCCCGAATGCGCCAAAGTCCAGCCGGCGGTTCAGCTCTTTCTCCCAATAAGTGTAATGTTCGTACGGATAGACGCAGACCGCCTTGTCTTTCCCGCCATGGTGTACCAGATCGGCCTGCCCGTCCCCGTCAAGATTGAGGGTTGACAGGTACAAGCGTTTCTCGGTGGAATGCTTGCGGATCCCCGTTCGGATTTCCCTGCCCTGATACATGACCGTTGCGGGCACGCCGACATTTAACGAAACGATTTGCGGTTCCATACGATTCCTCCCGACTCCAGCTTACTCGTCGCGGCGGTCGATCCGCGACAAGCCGTAATAATAGCCGCCAAAAAAGATAATATGCCGTCCGATCCAGCCAGGGATCCACGCGGTCATCAGATACATCCCGGCGGCAATGACGAAGATCAGCGCCAGCAAGCGATAGATGCCGACGCTTCTCAGATACTCCGCCTTGTCCTGCCGGGCCAACAGCCGCTTTCGCACCACCCCTCCGATGGCCGTCCCAAGCGCCAGCAGCACAAAGAAATACGCCACTTCCAGCGCGTAGTAGTAGATCAGATAACGCCCCGGCTGGTTGGGACTCCCGGTCAGCAGTTGCTCAGCAATCAAAATCGCAACCGCCGCAGCGGCCAGAAGCCAGTGCTGCCACCTCACAGTCTGCACCTCCTCATCTCGTCTGCCAGGTGTCCCCGGCTTGACAGTTTTTCATCCTCCGCTGTCTTCCCCTCTGTATCGGCACGATCCTAATTTTTGCAGGAAAATAAATAGAGAGCCGGGAACAACCGGCTCTTCTGTAGCTCATGCTGCAGCCACACGCCCGTGCAGACCGTTTACTTGACCGCAAGCGGTTCCTGTTTCGGCAGATACCCGCTGACCCGCAGTCCGTCCATCAACTGGGCAAATTGCTGCAGGTTCAGTTGCTGTTTCGCATCCGACAGCGCTACGCTCGGTTCCGGATGCACCTCGACGATCAGCCCATCCGCCCCGACTGCCAGCGCCGCTTTCGCGATCGGCAGCATGATGTCTTTCCGGCCTGTCGAATGAGAAATATCGACCACCACCGGCAGGTGGCTCTCCTGCTTCAAAATCGGCACCGCCGAGATATCGAGCGTGTTGCGGGTGGCTTTCTCGTACGTGCGGATGCCCCGCTCGCAGAGAATCACCTGGCCGTTGCCGCGGGAAACGATATATTCGGCCGCGAACAGCAGTTCTTCGATCGTCGCTGCCATGCCCCGCTTCAGCAGCACCGGTTTGCGCACATTGCCGGCTTCTTTCAGCAGTTCGAAGTTCTGCATGTTGCGCGCTCCGATCTGGATGACATCGACGTAGTCAAGCGACATTTCGATGTCGGCCGGCGACACGATTTCGGACACCACCGCCATCCCGTATTTGTCGGCCGTTTGCCGGATCAGCTCCAGCCCTTTTTTGCCCAGACCCTGGAAATCGTAGGGAGAGGTGCGCGGTTTGTACGCTCCGCCGCGGAGCAGCACGATGCCTTGCAGCTTGAGTCCGGCCGCCACCGTGTCCATCTGTTCCGGGGTCTCGACCGAACAGGGTCCGGCGATGACCACCGGCCGTCCGCCGCCGATGCGAACGTCCTTGATCTCCACCACCGTATCGTCCGTACGCTTTTTGCGGGACACCAGCAGCTCTTTCTTCTCTTCTTCCATCAGGCCGAGCGACGCCTGGAAAATCTGCTTGAACAGATGGCGGACGGTGTTGTCGTCAAACGGCCCGGGGTTGGCCGCCACCAGTTTGTCAAGCATTTCCTTTTCGCGGATCGGATCGAACCGCTCTGTTCCCGTCATTTTTTTCAATTGGCCGATTTCCTGCACCAGTTCCGCCCGGCGCGACAGCAGTTCAAGAATCTCAAGGTTGAGTTCATCCAGTTGCCCGCGCAGTTCCTGTAATCTCTCTTTGGCCATCGGTTCCTCCTCCTCCTTACAATCACCCAGCAAAATGACGACAACTGATGGGGCCCCAAAAAATCACCGGTTTCTTCTATATCTATCAGCCTATCGGCATGTTATCTGGCGGTCGTCCGCAATCGATGCAATGTGGTTTCCAGCGCCTGCAAGAATCGCTCGTTCTCCTCCGGCAAGCCGATCGAAACTCGAATCCAGGTCGGCAGTCCGAAGAATGCGCCGTCGCGGATAATGACCCCTTTTCGCAAAAGGGATTGGAAGACTTCCTTCGAGTCGACGCCCGTATCGACCAGCACAAAATTGGTCTCGGTCGGAATGTAGCGCAGCCCCAGCCTGTCAAATCCCGCATACAGCGCCCGCTTTCCTTCCGAATTGACGCGGCGGCTGAGCTGGATATGTTCCTCGTCGTGCAAGGCCGCGATCGCCGCCACCTGTGCCAAATGATTGACGTTAAACGGTTCCCGCACACGGTTGACGAAGCTGACGATCTCCGGTTTCGCGATCGTGTAGCCGATTCGCAGTGCCGCCAGGGCAAACAGTTTCGAAAATGTCCGCATGACGGCCACGTTATGGCCTTTTTTCAACAGATCGAGCCCTTGCGCATAATCCGGCGCTTCCACATACTCGTTGTACGCTTCGTCAATCACGACCAGTACGTCGGCGGGAATCCGCTGCAAAAACGATTCCAGATCGGCTTGCCGGATATAGGTGCCGGTCGGATTGTTGGGGGAGCAGAGAAAGACGATCCGCGTCCGCTCCGTAATCGCGTCGGCAAAATCGTTCAGGTCGTACTCGAACCCCTCGCGCAGCGGCACCTCGACCGTTTTTCCGGCCATCACCGTCGAGGCGAACGTATACTCCGAGAACGACGGAGTCGGCACCACGATTTCGTCGCCCGGTTCCACAAATGTTGCGCAGAAAAAGGAGATCACCTCGTCCGACCCGTTGCCGATGAGCAGCATGTCTTCCGACACGCCGTGGTACGTCGCCAGTTCCTTCTTCAGTTCCAGTTGTCCGCCGTCCGGATAGCGATGGAGGTCGGCGAGTGCGGCCTGAATCGCCGCCTGTGCCCGTGGCGAAGGCCCCACCGGGTTTTCGTTCGAGGCGAGCTTGATCACATCCGCAAGCCCCAGTTCCCGCTGCACATCAGCGATCGGTTTGCCCGGGATGTACGGCTTGATCTGCTGCAAGGAAGGCCGCACATGTTTTGTTATCGTATCTGTCACGTGAACCACACTCCCGATCTCCGAAAGTTTTTGGTATATTGAACGTATCGTACCATAAGACCCTATTTTCCGACAATCACCTTTTCGCAAAACAGGCTGTTGTCAGGCTTTTCCATCGGGAGGTTTGCATGTTGCAACTTGAAGATTTTCAGACTGCAAGACAAAGACTTGCCGGCGTTATCCATCAGACGCCGCTCGATTACTCGCAAACGTTCAGCCAGCTGTCGGACAACCACATCTATCTGAAGCTGGAGAATTTGCAAAAAACGGGCGCCTTCAAAATCCGCGGCGCATTTAACAAAATGGCGACTCTTACGCCGGAAGAGCGAAAGCGCGGGGTGATCGCCGCATCGGCCGGCAACCATGCGCAAGGGGTGGCGTACGCGGCGAAAATGATGGGGATTCCCTGTACGATCGTGATGCCGGAAGGAGCACCGCTCAGCAAACTGGAAGCGACCGCCGGATACGGCGCCAAAATCGTGCTGCACGGGCCGAATTACGATGCAGCTTACGAATATGCCCTTGAACTGCAGAAAGCGAACAACATGACGTTCGTCCACGCGTTTGACGATCCGGCAGTGATCGCCGGCCAGGGCACGATCGCCCTCGAAATTCTCGAACAGGAACCGGATATCGACCTGATCGTCACCCCGATCGGCGGCGGCGGGCTGGCGGCAGGAGTAGCGATGGCTGCGAAACTGAGCAAACCGGACATTCAGGTGATCGGCGTCGAGGCGTCGGGTGCCGCCAGCATGTTTTCGTCGCTGCAGGCGGGCGAAGTGCGGGAACTGGACATCGCGGAAACGATCGCAGACGGCATCCTCGTGAAACGGCCCGGCAATCTCACGTTCGGTCTCGTGCGCGATTATGTAGACCGTGTGGTGACGGTCGATGACGACAAGATCACAAAAGCGATGCTCCTGTTGATGGAACGCAGCAAACTGGTGGTGGAAGGCTCGGGCGCAGTGGGACTGGCTGCCGTCCTGGACAAGCAGCTCCCGCTGCAAGGCAAGAAAATCGCCATCATCCTGTCGGGAGGAAATGTAGACGTCAACCTGTTGTCGAAAATTATCGAACGCGGGTTGGTCGAGGCAGGCCGCTACTTGCGGCTGGTCACCACCGTTCCGGACCGGCCCGGCGTCCTGCTGGCGATGGCGAAAATTTTTGCGGAAGAAAAATCAAACGTGATCTCGATCCACCATCACCGCATGGGGGAGCGGATCGTGCTGGGACAAGCGGAAGTCGAAGTCAATCTGGAAACGAGGGATCGCCAGCATATCGAGCGAATTCTGAAACGGCTGGGTGACGCGGGCTTCAGCTATACGGTCAGATAAGGAGAGGGGAAAGATGGCGGGCAGTGACCTGATTTTTGCGCTGGATATCGGCACCCGTTCCGTCGTCGGACTGGTCGGCCGGTACGGCGAAGACGGGCTGGCGATTGTTGCAACCGAACAGATGGAGCATGCGAACCGAGCGATGCTGGACGGCCAGATCCACGATGTAGCGCAGGTGGCATCGGTCATCCGACAAGTCAAGCAAAAATTGGAGATTCAGGTCGGGACGCTGCAGAAAGTCGCCGTGGCGGCCGCCGGCCGCGCCCTCAAAACGGTCCGCGCCAAAACCGTGCGGGAAACCAACGGCCAGCGCTTGACGAAAGACGATGTGCTGGCGATGGAACTGTCGGCCGTGCAGCAGGCGGAGCGCGATCTGCAGCTGTCCACGCCGGATGCTGCCCGCTACCATTGCGTCGGTTACACGGTCGTCCATTACATGCTGGACGACTCGCCGATCGGTTCACTCGTCGATCAGTCGGGACTGACGGCAAGCGTTGACATCATCGCCACGTTCCTGCCCCGTGTGGTGATCGATTCGCTGCAGTTCGCGCTGGAACGGGCGGGTCTTGAGATGGCGGCGCTGACACTCGAACCGATCGCCGCGATCAACGCCCTGATCCCGCCCAGCATGCGCAAATTAAATCTCGTGCTGGCGGATATCGGCGCGGGAACATCGGACATCGCGATCACATCGGAAGGGACTGTTACCGCATACGGGATGGTGCCTTTCGCCGGGGATGAAATTACGGAAGCTCTGTCGCACCAGTACCTGCTTGATTTTCCCGTCGCAGAGACGGTCAAGCGGCAACTGTTGCAAACAGAGACCGTATCCTTCACCGATGTCCTCGGCATGGCGTATGAGTATCCGTCGCGCGAAGTGATCAGGTCGATCGAGCCGGCTGTCAACGAACTGGCACAGCGGATCGCTGCCGAGATTCGCCGGTTAAACGGCAAGCCGCCGCAGGCGGTAATGCTGATCGGCGGCGGTTCGCAGACGCCGCTGCTGCCGCAGCGTCTGGCGGAACTGCTCGGTCTGCCGAAAGAACGGGTGGCAATCCGCAGCACGGACGGCATCAGGCAGTTGATCGAGCAGCATGAAAAATTGGCCGGCCCCGCAGCCGTCACCCCGGTCGGAATTGCGCTGGCCGCCGTCAACACGCCGATTTCGTCCATCTCTGTACGGGTAAACGGACAAACGGTGAGGCTGTTCGAATTCAGGCAGGTGACGGTCGGTGACGCTTTGCTCGCCGCCGATATCGACATTCGGAAACTGCACGGCCGCCCCGGCATGGCCCTGACCGTGGAAGTGCACGGACTGGTGAAAGTGCTGAGAGGAACACTTGGAACTCCCGCCACCCTCCTGCTGAACGGGCAGCCCGCTCATCTGGACGACATCCTGCAGCACGGAGATGAAATCGAAATCATCGAGGGACAACCGGGTGAGGATGCCAAGGGAACTGTCGCGGACGTCCTTCCCGATTGCCAGCCGTTTGAAATTGAACTAAACGGACAGAAGCGCCTGATTCATCCTGTCATCCGAATGAACGGCGCAATCGTACCGCCGTCCGAGCCGCTGGTCGATCGGGCCCAGATCGCCGTGCATATGCCGGAAGCGCTGATCGATGTGTTGCCGCTGTTCGGATTCGCACCGGAACAGTTTCGCGATCAGACGATCTCAGCCACTGTCAACGGCGAGCTCCGAAGTTTGTGCTGCGAAGGGGCAAAAGTGTTCATCAACGGCTCCCCGGCGCCGCTGCATGCAACCGTTCGGCCGGGCGACAGGATCGAAGTGGTAGAACCTTCGCTGTCGTCTGTAAAAATCCGCCAACTGCTGCAAGCGGACGAGTGGCAGCCTCCCAGCATCCGGGTGACAGTCAACGGCCAGCCGCTGCAGCTGTTCGGTCCCGAGCCGCGTATCGAACTGAACGGAAAACCGGCCGATCTCGACGATCCGGTACCGAATTTTGCTGCCGTTTCTGTCGTCCGTCCAGCTTGGGAACCGGAGTTCTCCCATATTTTTCAATATGTCCATATCGACCGCGAGCGCCCCGCGAACGCGATCGGGCTGCGGCTGGAACTGAACGGCGAAAAAGCGGACTTCTCGGTGCCGCTGCACAACGGGGACGCGATTGTAATCGAGTGGCAGGTCAAAGATGCAACGGAAGCCGGGTGAAATGAAGGCCGATCGGAATTAATTTTCATTGAAAGCGATCTTTTGGTAAGTGAATCTGCGAATCATATAATTAAACAAAATCAATATTATCATTTTCCGATGAAGAAAACAAAAAGCTCTTACATTGTATCTCCACGATGTAAGAGCTTCTGTTTGTCATTTCTCGCATCGACTCAGCCAATTTAATCAGAGCATTACGCCCATTCAATAGCAAAGCTGTAAAAACCAAGGTGTATACGGTAACTTAAAAATACGCCACACCGCTCATTGAAAATTCCCCCACCTTGACCGATAATCCTCACAAAGCAGATAGTTCGCAACGTGAGGAGCCGGGAGAGATGATCCAATTGATTCAAAAGCAAAACATCCTCATTATGCATTACCGGGAGGGGAAGTCTCAGAGAGAGATTGCGAGAATGACTGGCGTTGACCGGAAAACGGTCGGAAAATACATCAAACAATACGAGCAGCAACGAAAGGAGTTGGAACAAAGCGGAAATTTAGAGAATCCGAAC
>NZ_AQXL01000083.1 GCF_000376225.1 Effusibacillus pohliae DSM 22757 | reverse complement strand
CAAAAAGTACCTGGAGGTAGATCCATACAACAAGTGGCTCAACCGACAGGCCGGGGCGCATCCAGAAGAATTCCAGGCATGAGACATTCATGCAAAATGCGGCTTTGCCCGTAGCAAACGACATACCGCATCAGGAGAGGTTGGTCAAGTGCTCTCCTTGACGAATCTCTCCTGATGCGGTTCAATTCAGCCTGGGCAAAGCCATGGACAGAGAAACTCCAACCCAAAAAGAATTTACACAAAAATCCGGACTTGACCCTGGCGGAAACCGGTTATTGGTCGTTTTACGAAGGATTGAACAAAATGGGCAAGATGCCCGGTTTGATGAAAGGCATCGGCTATCTGAAAACTGACGAATCCCGGCACATCGGCTACGGAACGTATCTTCTGCAACGATTGATCTGCGAACACCCCCGGTTGTTTGACGTGGTCTCACAAAAAAATGGAAGAGCTCGCTCCACTTTCCTTCGCACTCACCCAGGAAGGATTCGAAGGACGGCAGGCAAGCCCGTTCGGCGTGACAATGCAAGAGACGATACAGTTTTCATTGAAACAGTTCCAGGTGCGGATGGACGTGCTGGCCAGGGCAGGACACCAGACGATCGCACAGATAAACATCAGAGTTTTCATCGCCACAGGACCATCTGCAATGGGAACACGGGCAGAATTGGCATTCCAGTTTTCCTCACTTTAACCTGGGATCCAGCGCGTCTCTTAGCCCGTCCCCGACAAAATTTACGCTCAGCACGGTCAGTAGAATCATCAGACCGGGAGCCACCGGATACCAGGGAGCCTTCATCAAAATCGATATGCTTTGCGCTCCCTGCAGCATGTTTCCCCAACTGGCGGTGGGCGGCTGAACGCCAAGTCCCAGAAAGCTGAGAGCCGATTCGGTCAAAATCGTGTATCCGATTCCCAGAGTGGAAGCCACGATAATCGGCGCCAACGCATTGGGCAGAATGTGGACGAATATAATGCGAACGTCCGACAGTCCCAACGTTTTGGCGGCCAGCACAAATTCCCGATTTTTCAGGCTCAGAAATTCTCCCCGTACCAGGCGGGCAATGCTCGTCCAGCGTAGCAAAATCAGGATGAGGATAATATTGGCAACGCTCGGTTTGAACATCGACACCACCGCTATCAGAAGCAAAATATCGGGGAACGCGATGATAATGTCGACCATCCGCATCAGGATGTTGTCCACTTTTCCCCCGTAATAACCGGCCAGCGCTCCGACGGCGGTGCCAATCACAATCCAGCCGAGTACGGTCAGGATGCCGACCGACAGGGAAATGCGTGCTCCGTGCAACAAACGGCTGAAGATGTCCCGTCCGAAATCGTCCGTCCCCAGCCAGTGTTCCGCGCTCGGCGGTTTCAATTTTTTCAGCAGATCCTGCTCTGCCGGATCGTAGGGGGCGATCCATGGCGCCAGGATCGCCAAAACGGCAACCAGCAGGATGAAGACAAGACCCGCTACCGCCAGCTTGTTGCGGGAAAATCGCTCCCAAATGATTCGCAACATGCTGGTTTTCTTGATCGGCAAGGTTCCGGCTACCGGTTGCACACCGGTTGCCGCTCCATCCGTTTGCAATCGCATCATTGCCATCCGGCCCCCTTTTATTTGTACGAAATACGCGGGTCAAGGAACCCGTAGATGAGATCGACAAGCAGGTTGCAGAACACGACCAGGCAGGCTGTGATGGTGGTGATCGCCATGATGATCGGATAATCCCGCTGGAACACCGCCTCAATGAATAACCGTCCCATCCCGGGCCAGCTAAAAATGCTTTCTGTGATCACCGCACCCGCAAACAGTCCGGGCAGGGTCAGTCCGATGATGGTCACCACCGGAATCAGGCTGTTGCGCAGACCATGCCGCAAAATCACCGTCGGCTCATAAAGCCCCTTGGCACGGGCCGTCCGAATAAAATCCTGGCGGATCACCTCCAGCATACTGGAGCGGGTGTATCGCGTCCACGCGGCCATCTCAGCCGCTCCCAACGTGAAGGCGGGCAGAATCAGATGCTGGATGCGATCCCAGACGGAAAACGACGCGTTCAAGGTGGCCACGCCGCCGGCCGGCAGCCAGGACAGATGTACCGCAAACAATAAGATCAGCATAATACCCAACCAGAAATTCGGAGTCGACACCCCCAAAAAAGAGCCGACCGTAATCGTATAATCCAGTTTCGAGTATTGCCGGGTGGCAGATACAATCCCTGCCGGAATGGCGATCAGCAAGCTGAACAGCAAACTCACGCCCATCAACAGCATCGTGTTGGGCAACCGCTCCAGCACCAGATCGCTCACCGGCACCCGCCTGACAAACGAAAAGCCGAAATTGCCCTGCAGCAAATCGCCCAGCCACCGAAAATATTGGACATACAGCGGCTGGTCAAGTCCCAGCGCGTGAATCATCCGCTCCTGATCCTCCGGTTTGATGGTAGGATCGACCAACAGGGCAACCGGTCCTCCCGGGGTCAGGTGCATCAGACCAAATGAAATCACGGTGATGCCAAATAATAGAGGAATCGCTTGGATCAACCGGCGGATCGTGTAGTTTACCATAGAGGATCCCCTTTCAATCGACTGCGAATCGGCAGATGAAATGTTCCATTTATGATGCCGGGTGCACCTGCAACCGGGCGGAGAGGCCGGAACCGCTCCGCCCCATTTTGCAGCAGATTATTTGGTGAAGTACCACTTGTGCATGTTGTAGAAATCCAGACGGGGATGGAATTCATACCCTTCCAGGTTGTAGGGAACCACATCGATTTTGTTCGGATAATAAAGGAATGTGTACGGCTGATCTTCGGAAATCAACTTGTACGCTTTGCCGATCAGTTCCTTGCGTTTCGTCTGATCCAGCACCTTCGTATTCTCATCCGACAGCCTGTCAACCTCCGGATTCGAATAGGAAACGTAGTTCAAACCTTTCGCGATTTCCCGCGAGTGCCAGATGGAGGTCGGATCCGGATCGGTTGCCAGCGCCCACCCCAATACGTAGGCATCAAACTTCTTCTGCTTGATATGATTGTTGACGAGTGACGAGAATTCAATGATTCGCGGCGTGACTTCGATTCCCACCTTCTTCAGCTGCTGCTGGATGATGGTGACAATCTGTTCACGCGCTTTGTTGCCCTGGTTGGTCATCAGTTCAAACGTGAATTTCTTGCCGTCCTTGTCCAGGATGCCGTCGCCGTTGGTATCCTTCCAACCAGCTTCTTCCAACAGCTTTTTCGCTTTTTCCGGATCGTACTCGAACACGGTGACATTGTCGTTGTAAGCCCAGCTGAGCGGGCTTTGCGGTGCATTGGCCACTTTTCCGTGGCCCTCCAGCACTGAATCCACGATCGCTTTGCGGTCGATCGCCATGGTCAGCGCCTGCCGGACTTTTTTATCCTTAAACAGATCGTTCATCTCGTTCCAGCCTACGTAGGTGTAGGAGAAGCCGATATCTTCTGCCACTTTGAACTTCTTTGCATCGATCAACGGTTTGAGCGCCTGCAGATCGGCCGGGTTAGAGATGAGTGCCCGATTGACTTCTCCCGCCTGCAGTTGGGCGATCAACGCATTGGCTTCCGGAACGATTTTGTACGTGATCGTCTTGATCGCCGGTTTGCCTGCAAAATAGTTCTCGTTCCGTTCCAGCTTCACATATTGCCCCGACTTCCATTCGGCCAGTTTGTAGGGACCGGTGCCGATCGGATTTTTGGTGAACGGAGCTTTGTCCATCTCTTTGATCGGAACGTCCTTCAAAATATGTTTGGGCAGAATTTCATAGCCCAGAGCGCCTGTCAGGAACGGTGCGTACGGTTCGCTCAACGTGAACTTCACCGTGTAATCGTCTACTTTTTCCACTTTCTTCAGCTTTTCAAAAGTAGATTTGCGCGGTCCCGCGTAATCTTTATCAATCGGAATGCTGAATGTGAACACGACATCGTCTGCCGTCAGCGGCTGTCCGTCGGAGAACTTGACGTTTTTCCTGATTTTGACCATCCACTCCAGATTGTCGCTGGAAATTTGCGGCATTCCGTCAGCCAGCACAGGCTCCGGCTGCAGTTTGGGATTGACAGTGTACAGAGGTTCGAGAATCAGATCGTAAATGTTGCTGGATACAACGTCCGTCGCCCAAAAAGGATTGAGAATGCTGGGTTCGCCGGCACCTCCCCAGATGATCTCGCCGCCGTCCACTTTCTCCTTTGTGGTGTTGGCTTGCGGTGCCGCTGTGTCTTTCGAGCAACCGGCAAGCGCCACAGATGCCGCCAGTGCGGCTGACACGGCAGTCCAAAACCATTTCCTTGACATTTCCATGCGTTCTTTGGCCCCCTTATGATCACGTGATTTTTTATCTGATCCGGTTGACGGCATATTGCGGTCAACCAAAATCATGCGTCGTCCTGTTATGCCAAAACAGGCACCGGTTCGTACAGGTGGCAAGCTACCATATGGCCGGAAGCGATCGATTTCAATTCCGGCCGGGAATGTTTGCAAACGTCCGTGGCATACCTGCAGCGCGGGTGAAACGCGCAGCCGTCCGGCGGATTGGCAGGGCTCGGTACGTCTCCTTCGAGGATGATCCGTTCCCGTTTGATGGTGACATCCGGTTCGGGAACGGCTGACAACAGCGCTTGCGTATAAGGATGTCCGGGGCTCTGGTAGAGGCTCTCCTTGTTGGCGATCTCCACGATTCGCCCGAGGTACATCACCGCCACCCGGTCGGAAATATGGCGCACCACGCTCAAATTGTGCGAGATAAAGAGATACGTGAGTTCAAATTTTTCCTGCAAATCGGACATCAAATTCAACACTTGCGCCTGGATCGAAACATCCAGCGCGGAAACCGGCTCATCCGCCACAACCAGTTGCGGGTTGAGAGTGAGTGCGCGGGCAATCGCGATCCGCTGCCGTTGTCCCCCCGAGAATTCGTGCGGATACTTGCCAAAGTCAACCGCGGAAAGCCCCACCAGCTCAAGCAGCTCGAGCGCCCGTCTGCGAGCCTCCTGTTTGCTGCATTGGCCGTTCACAAACAGCGGTTCGGACAGCAAATAGCCGATCGTCATCCGCGGATTGAGCGACGCATACGGATCCTGAAACACGCACTGCATGTTTTTCCGGATTTCCCGCAATTGGGAACGAGGCAATCGGGACAGGGAAACACCGGCAAACACTACTTCCCCCACTGTGGGTTCCAGAAGGTTGAGAATCAACCGCCCGGTCGTCGACTTGCCGCAGCCCGATTCGCCGACGAGCCCCAGCGTCTCCCCTTTGCGCACAGTGAAGCTCACATCGTCGACCGCCTTCACGTACCCCACTGTTCGTTTGAGGAGTCCGCCTTCGATCGGAAAATATTTTTTCAACCCTTTGACTTCCAACAAATGGTCAGGCATTCGACTTCCCCCATTTAGACCAGGCTGCAGCGAACGAAATGCTGCGGAGCTACCTCACGCAATTCCGGCAATTGGCTGCGGCAGCTGTCGACCGCTCGCGGACAGCGGGCGGCAAACCGGCAACCGTCCGGATAATCGGCGGCAGATGGAACGTTTCCGGGAATCGGCGTCAGCCGTTCCCTCGTATCGTGCATGCGCGGCGTCGATTCCAGCAAACCCGCCGTGTACGGATGCTTCGGTTGGGTAAACAGGTCGTAAGCGGACGCGGATTCCAACACCTGTCCCGCATACATCACCAGAACCCGGTCGGCCATCTCGGCGACCACGCCCAGATCGTGCGTGATCAGGATGATCGCCGAACCAAACTCCCGTTTCATCCGTTTCATCAAATCGAGAATCTGTGCCTGGATCGTTACGTCCAGTGCGGTGGTCGGTTCGTCCGCAATCAGCAATTCCGGTTCGCACGCCATCGCCATCGCGATCATCACCCGCTGCCGCATGCCGCCCGACAGGCGGTGGGGGTACTCCTTCAGGATTTGTTCCGGACGGGCAAACCCCACTTTTTTCAACATCTCAACCGCCCGCTGCCGCGCCTCCTGCCTGGACACCGCCAGGTGCCGCCGCAGCACTTCCTGCAACTGGCGGCCGATCGTCAGCACGGGGTTGAGCGAGGTCATGGGCTCCTGAAAAATCATCGACATCATCCGGCCCCGCAAATCAGCCAGTTGCCGGTCGCTCAACTGCACCAGGTTGATTCCCGAAAAAACAATCTCGCCCTCGACGATGCGTCCGTTTGGTTTCGGAAGCAGCCCCATGATCGAGAGGGAGGTCATGCTCTTGCCGCAGCCCGACTCCCCGACAATCGCCAGCGTCTCCCCTTTTTTCACGGAAAAATCGACCCCGTCGACCGCCCGTACTTCCCCGTTCTTCTGCCTGATGTACGTCTTCAGTTTTTTTACTTCGAGCAACACCTGGCTCATGCCGTACCACCACCCGTCAAACTTGGAAAAATGGTCACCCAGTTGCCTCCGAGGATGCACACCGGCCTGCGTGCGGCGTATCACCGCCGATATAGCGGTTGAACCACCCGACAATCCGCTTTAACCGTTCCACCCGCAGCAGCGGGTTGCCGCTTCGCGACAGTTCATGATTGGCGTCGGGAAAGCGGACAAACTGCACCTCTTTACCGAATTTCTTTAACGCGACAAACAACTGCTCCGCCTGTTCGATCGGGCATCGCAGATCCTCTTCACCGTGCAGGATCAACAGCGGGGTGTTGACCTGAGCCGCGTATGCGAGTGGCGAACGTTGCCACAACAACTCGTGGTTGTCCCAAGGGTTGCCGCCCACTTCCCATTCCGCGAAATAATACCCAATATCGCTCACCCCGTAAAACGACAGCCAGTTGCTGATTGATCGCTGGGTGACGGCTGCCCGGAACCGATCCGTATGTCCGACGATCCAATTGGTCATGAAACCTCCGTAGCTGCCGCCCGTAACGCCCAGCCGGTGCGGGTCGATAAAAGGATAGTTGGCGATTGCGTAGTCGACCGCTTCCATCAGATCCTGATAATCCCTTCCTCCGTAATCGCCGCGGCAGGCGTCGACAAACTGCTGCCCGTAGCCGTGGCTGCCGCGCGGATTGGTATAGATCACCGCGTACCCTTGGGCGGCCAACAACTGGAACTCGTGAAAGAACGAGTGAGAATACATGGCGTGCGGACCACCGTGAATTTCGAGGATGGCGGGGCAGGTGCTCCCCTCCTGCAAACCGTCCGGCCGCATGATCCACCCCTGAATGTTCCACCCGTCGCTCGTTTCAAACCAGAACGTTTCCGGAACGCTCAGCCGAATTTCTTCCAGCAACCGGTCATTGCTTGCAGTCAGCCGGACTTCTTCCCCGGTCTGCAGGTCGACGCGATACAGATCGCCAGGCAACCGCACATTGGTAGACGCTGCTACCAAATACCGGTCGTCGGACGTGATCGTAAACTGATAGATTTCCCGGTCGCCCGAAGTCAATGGTTCATGCTGGCCGTCCAGTGAAAACCGATACACATGCACGCTGCCATGCCGCGATACCAGGGCATAAATCCAGTTTCCATCCGCGCTGAACAAGGGGGGTGGCGTCCGCAGGTGGGACCGCATATCGCTGATCGCCACATTCCCGATTTGCCCGTCAAATCCTTCCGTGATGCAGACCACCGGCCCTCCGTCGGCACCCACTGTATAGAGCCGGGTCTGGGTGGCCCCTTCGTACGAACGATCGTGACCGAAGAATGCGACCGTGTTTCCGTCTGGGGAAAAATTGGCCTGCATAATGGACAGATTGGAAACGGTCAGCTTGCGCAATTGGCTGCCATCCGTCCGCACCGTATACACATCGCTGTAAAACTGCGCGTCGGGATCCGCCCGAGGATCGTCCACCATTGTGCTGACAAACGCGATCGTCGCCCCGTCCGGGGACCAAACCGGTTCGCTTGCATCAAAATTCCCCTCGGTGAGACGGGTTACAGAACCGGCAGCCACATCCAGCAAAAACAGATGCAGCCGCCTCCCATCCCAAAATCCCTCGCCGTCCGCCTTCCACCTGGTGCGGTTGATCTCCCTCACCTGTTCCCTGTAGAACTTCTTCTCATCTGTAGGGGCTCGCTTATCTCGCAGGGGATCTTCGCTCACGCGGGCCGTGAAGGCGATCGATCGCCCGTCGGGAGACCAGATAAAGGAGTGGACGCCGCGTGGCATGTCCGTCATGCGACGCGCTTCCCCGCCGGAACGCGGCATGATCCAGATCTGCCGCAACTCGTTCTGTTCTCGGAGAAACGCCAGGTGTGTGCCGTCGGGAGACCACGCGGGAGCGGAATCCTTCTCCCCTTGTGTGAACACTGTTTCGCCGTCCCCGTTTAGCGAGACCAGATGAATTTGCGTGCGGTAACCGGACCGCTCTGCATTCACCGATTTTTGCACGAATGCGATCGCCCTGTCCCTGTTCGAAACCGCCGGCTCACCGACCCAGTTGAATCTGTACAGATCTTCCGCTGTCAGACACCGCTTGTGATTCATCTGCAACCTCCCGTTCATCAACCGATTGGCCTATTTTCCGTAATCGATAAAATCGGCCGCATCCGTAAACGAAATCTGTTTCTCCACTTGTCCGACCGGTGCTGACACATCGTGCCAGCTTAACCGTTTCACGCCAAAAAGCTCCGCTTTCCGTTGCAGGTACGCTCCGGTTGAACGCCTGTCCGACAGACAGTTCCTCTGTTTGCCCGTCCCTTTCAAACGGGATGACGATGCCACCCGCCATCGTGTCGTACAAATCGGACCACGCATGATAGCCGTCGACCGCCAGAACGCCCGCCAGCATCTCCTGCTCCGGCGAAAGTTTATCCGCCGCCCGTCGGCGAATTTCATGCATCGGAAACGAGATATGTAACGAGACGATATCCGACTGCAGGCGGTCAAGAAATCCGGTAAACTCCTGCGAATCGCTGCCGCCTGCAAACAAAGCGTCCAGATCCCACTGAAGAGAACAATTACTAATCTAAATCATCCCCCTTATCTGTATATACTGACTATTCGATCATACATATTCATTTTATCAGATGAGCATGCAACAATTCTACAGATACTTTTTATCTCCTTTTATCTCAGATAAGACCTGGCAACCGGAACGCCCCTGCTGTATACTGTCTCCGCTGTTCGACACCCTCACTTGCACACCGATCTCCGATCACCCGATTTACAGTACCCCGAAAACGACAAAAGACCATCGAAGCCCTTTCAAAGGCTCGATGGTCGTGGATATTCTGCCTGTAATCACATGCTTGTCACGGCCGCTCAAGCGAGATTCTTCCGAGCATTCCGGCGCGGAATTCGCGCAGGATCAGATCGCAGGCAGCGCTCTCATCGATGACGCCGCCGGCCCGGATCAGCCCCCTTTTCCTGCCGATTGCAAGCACGGTGTCCCACGGTTCGTCCGGCTGCGATTCCAATTTGTAGCGATTTTCCAGCACCCCGGGATATTGGTCGCGCAGCCATTTGACCAGGTAGAAGACGACGTCCTGTTTGTCGGCGTCCAGCACCTCGTCGCGGATCGCGCCGGTCGCCGCCAGCCGAATGCCGACCTCCGGGTCTTCGAACTTGGGCCATAGAATGCCAGGGGTGTCGAGCAGCTCAAAATCTTTCCCCACCTTGATCCACTGCTGCGCCTTCGTCACGCCAGGCTTGTCCCCGGTCTTCGCCACGCTGCGATTCGCCAGCCGATTGATGAGAGACGACTTGCCGACGTTCGGGATCCCGAGGATCATGGCGCGAATTGCGCGGGGGCGGATTCCTTTTTTCATCAAGCCTTCCATCTTGGGCGCGACCAGCCGCTTCGCCTGCGCCTCGATCTGCCGCAACCCTTCGCCTGCGGTGGCCACCACCGGCACGGCCGGCGTGCCCTGCCCGTCGAAATAGGCGATCCACTGTTCCGTCACGACAGGATCCGCCAGGTCCGCCTTGTTGAGCAGCACCACCCGCTGCTTCTGCTGTGTGATCTCATGCATCATCGGGTTGCGGCTGGACAGCGGAATCCTGGCATCGACCAGTTCGTACACGAGATCGACCAATTTGAGCTTTTCCGCGACTTCCCGGCGGGCTTTCGCCATATGGCCGGGAAACCATTGAATTGTCATGCGGCTCCCCCTTTTCTATTTGAACGGGAACAGTTTGAATTTTTCCGGCGGCCAGAATACCAGATCGGCCCGACCAACCACCAGATTCAAAGGAACAAAGCCAACCGACCGGTCGCGGCTGTCTTTTGAGTTGTTGCGGTTATCCCCCATCACAAACAATGTGCCGTCCGGTACCTTGACAGGTCCGAATACGCCGTTTGTCGGTTCGCCGAGGTAGGGTTCTTGCAACGCTTCCCCATTCCGGTACACTTTCCCTTCGCGAATTTCGATTACGTCCCCCGGCAGACCGATCACTCGTTTAATGAAATCTTTCGACGGATCGGCCGGATATTGAAATACAACAATGTCGCCGTGTTCCGGTTTATGCAAATGATATACGAGTTTGTTGACGATCAGCCGTTCCCGGTTTTGCATCGTCGGCATCATCGATTCGCCGTCGACGAGAAACTGGGCAAACACGAATTGATGAATGCCAAGCGCCAGGATCAGTGCCAGTCCGAGCGCTTTCGTCCATTCCCACAGCTCATTCGTTTTGCGTTCAGACATAAGGGTTCCCCTCCAACCCGTTTCTATCAGCCCCGCTTGGCGATTTCACCCATGACGGGAAAAGGGACTTGCATGCACAAGTCCCTCTCAAGCAGTTAGCGAATTTCTTGAATGCGAGCCGCTTTCCCTGTGAGATTGCGCAGGTAGTACAGCTTCGCACGACGTACGCGGCCGCGGCGCGCCACTTCGATTTTCTCGATCTTCGGCGAATGCAGCGGGAATGTACGTTCCACGCCAACGCCGTACGAGATCTTACGAACCGTGAAGGTCTCGGAAATGCCGGAACCGCGGCGCTTGATCACAACGCCTTCGAACACCTGGATACGTTCGCGGTTTCCTTCTTTCACCTTCACGTGCACTTTCACGGTATCGCCCGGGCGAAAGCTCGGAATGTCCTTGCGCAGTTGTTCATCCGTGATCTGACGGAGAAGTTCCTGATTCACGCTTGCTTCCTCCTTCCCTGCAGACGTTCATGCCAAAATTCGCACTTTGGCAGCGGACCGCCTTGATCAACAAATGACATTGTATCACAGGCGCCAGGGAAAGACAACAGAGCTGGCGCAATTGTGCCGTAATTCAACGAACGCCAGGTGTGAACCGCATGACAAACTGGAAGAGATCGGAATCCTGGAAGCGTTCACGATCCGCCTCAACCAACAAAAATTGGGCAAGCCGCTGACCGCCCTGATTACCGTATTTATGAAAACGACCGACCACACCGCGTTTCAGCAGTTTTTGGCGAGCCAGGACAGGATCGAGGAAGCTTACCGGATCAGCGGAGACGGCTGCTACTGGGTAAAAGCCCACGTCTCTTCACAGGAGGAGCTGAATCAACTGCTGGACGAAATTCGCAATACGGCAACTACCGGGTTCATCTTGCGATCGGAAAAATCAAATAGATAAGAGAGGAGGCAAATGCACGGTGCATTGGCCTCCTCCCTGCTGCGAGCATTTATTTGGCTGAAAATTTGATCGTTTGCGGCGTCGTTCCATCCACTTGCTTGTGATCGTTGCCGTTCAGGCTGATCACCAGAGTGTGGGCGCCCGGCTTCACGTCTTTCAGCACAATGTTGTCCGCGTCTTTGATGATTTTTTGCGCCGCTTTCGGATCATTCGGATCGGTGTCGAGCCAGATGTGAATATGCCCTTCGCCCGGCTTCGGATCTTTGTTGGTCACAAAATCGACCAATTTGAAATCGGAGACGGTGACTTTAATTTTTACGTCTCCCGCTTTCACCGTATCCCCGTCTTTCAGCCCCTCCACCTTAAAAGATGGTTTCTTGGTCTCCGGTGCGTACGCCGACTGTTCCTGCTTGGCCGGCTCGGACGGCCCGGATGTTTGAGCCTTATCGCTGCCGCAGCCTGCCAATCCCGCGAGCGCAATCACCGCCGCACCCGAAGTCAACCACTGTTTCTTCATTCTACTCTCCCCTTCCAAATTTCTTGTACACTCAGATAACGACAGAAACGTGCGATCGGTTCGCCAGTGGGACACATTTTATCGGAAATCAATCGTTTTCCTTGATTCTTTCCTTATGCTTGCTTCCCCACCGGGACATGACCTCTAAAACTTCTCGAATGGTTTGGCCGTATTCTGTTAAAGAATATTCCACTTTTGGCGGCACCTGGGTATATACTGTAGCCGCTCACGCTATTTGGCGGTGAATTTCTCACCGCCATTGTCGTGAGCGCTCTACCGTCAATCCGCCAGCCGAGTGAGCGCTGTGTCGACAGTCATCGCAGGCACGAGAAAGCAGCCGGTTAACCGACTGCTCCCCGTTGCCGATCCAGGTCCGTCAGTACCCGCTGGATGTGGCTGTCTTCCACCACGTCGCTACCCTTGGCTGCCGCAGCGTACAGGGCCTGCAGGCAGATTTGGTTCACGACTCGGGGGATCCCTCGGCTGGCT
>NZ_AQXL01000082.1 GCF_000376225.1 Effusibacillus pohliae DSM 22757 | reverse complement strand
GATCCCAAATATTCACTTTTCGTCAAATATTATCCTCAAGCGCTTCGTTCGTGAAAGATAAAAACATGCGTAATGGCGAGAAAAACGAAGAAAACATTAATTCTTTGAGGGAGGTTCTTACTAACTTTAAATCCCACTACGTTCAGATAATCCAGACGGCCGAAGCGGAAGCAGCCGTCACAGTAGAAGCTTTAAATCCCACTACGTTCAGATAATCCTCGATTAGCCGACCGCCTAAATGCCGCACCTTGATCTCTTTAAATCCCACTACGTTCAGATAATCCGCGCTTCATGAAAGACGCGCATCGGGTGACGGTTCACTCTTTAAATCCCACTACGTTCAGATAATCCGTCACCATCTTCATTGTCTTCCACCCGCACATCAAGCTTTAAATCCCACTACGTTCAGATAATCCTGCGGCGACGCTGCGCGACCGTTGACGGCGATCCAGCTTTAAATCCCACTACGTTCAGATAATCCACTGGTTCCCGGGCTAAATGACGGAATTGTGAAACACACTTTAAATCCCACTACGTTCAGATAATCCCGAAGAGTCCTGTTTTTAAAATAGTCTCTGAAACAACTTTAAATCCCACTACGTTCAGATAATCCGCTGGACTCCGAGTTTTTTTCTTCGGGGAGACTCTCTTTAAATCCCACTACGTTCAGATAATCCGGGCGAAAGCAACCTGCCGTGCTCGAGCACAGCAATATCCTTTAAATCCCACTACGTTCAGATAATCCAAAAGTTTACTACGGTGGTGCGCATCTTGGTTGTCACTCTTTAAATCCCACTACGTTCAGATAATCCGTCGGTGCTCTCGCGGCTTACGCTGGAGCGGTTGTCTCTTTAAATCCCACTACGTTTAGATAATCCGTCTCTAAGTAGGGGCACTACTAGGGGGGTTAAGCGCTTTAAATCCCACTACGTTCAGATAATCCGGTTCCGCCTTTCGGGGGTTGTCGTTTTGTTCTCACTTTAAATCCCACTACGTTCAGATAATCCTTCCGTGAGGAATTCACCAGAGCAAAGCCAACATTCTTTAAATCCCACTACGTTCAGATAATCCCTCAAGCTCGCGCAGGAGTTCGGACGCTCGCTTCAACTTTAAATCCCACTACGTTCAGATAATCCTTTGATTCTATGGGTAACGCACAAAAAGCATTGGTTACTTTAAATCCCACTACGTTCAGATAATCCCAGCGCGCCAATCAGCGAGACAACCAGCGTGTAGTAGTCTTTAAATCCCACTACGTTCAGATAATCCCCACAAAGGACTACTTTCGATCTTGGCTTTGACTGACTTTAAATCCCACTACGTTCAGATAATCCGCTTGTCGGTCTCCTTCTCATACCACTGTTGAATCCGCCTTTAAATCCCACTACGTTCAGATAATCCTTGACAAGGTGCTCGCGGTATTCAGGTGTTCAAGTGCTTTAAATCCCACTACGTTCAGATAATCCAAAACGTGATCGAAAGCGTCAACTCATACACCTCCTCTTTAAATCCCACTACGTTCAGATAATCCGGGGAAATCCAACCAGAGGAACCCGGCGAAGCAGCCTATCTTTAAATCCCACTACGTTCAGATAATCCGGGATGGCTGTATATCTTAGCCGGTCGCCCATCGGTCTTTAAATCCCACTACGTTCAGATAATCCTCCCGCAGTTTCCGGTCGACCGCTATCCAGTCATCGCTTTAAATCCCACTACGTTCAGATAATCCTAAGCTCCTGCCGATCCCCCCAACTCAAATAGTCTGTCTTTAAATCCCACTACGTTCAGATAATCCCTTCTCGGCTCCCGAGCTGCCCAGGGCGACGTTGCTGCTTTAAATCCCACTACGTTCAGATAATCCTCCATAGCCAGGAGGGGGAACAAATACATGCTTGACTTTAAATCCCACTACGTTCAGATAATCCCGGGCGTCGTAAGCGACGGGGATAACGCGGCAGAAATCTTTAAATCCCACTACGTTCAGATAATCCGGAGCCGTTGAAGTCGGTGCTCTTGCCGCTTATGCCTTTAAATCCCACTACGTTCAGATAATCCCTACCCCTTTGTTGTGCGCGAAAAGAAGTGGATTACTTCTTTAAATCCCACTACGTTCAGATAATCCGCAATATGTCATCGACGTGGTAAAGCGCCTTGGAAGGCCTTTAAATCCCACTACGTTCAGATAATCCACTGCGCCTGATAAATTTAGGGGATTGCTCGATTCGACTTTAAATCCCACTACGTTCAGATAATCCGACGTGCAAATACGTGTCCGCAGTGATCTTGACACCTTTAAATCCCACTACGTTCAGATAATCCGAATTGCAGGAAGCGATCGCCGGACTGGCGGGCATATCTTTAAATCCCACTACGTTCAGATAATCCAGCGCGGTTTATTGATCCTGCACCGCCGGAAGAAGTTCTTTAAATCCCACTACGTTCAGATAATCCCAATTCTTTTACGACACAAGCTTTGATTTTCGGGCTTTCTTTAAATCCCACTACGTTCAGATAATCCTGCATTTGCAGAGTTGGAGCGTCTGGCCCGGGAGTCTTTAAATCCCACTACGTTCAGATAATCCTGAGCAGTCGTGTTTCTTTCGGGATCGCCAACCATCTTTAAATCCCACTACGTTCAGATAATCCGGTTGCAGATTATCCAGATTCTGTAGGGTATTCAGCTTTAAATCCCACTACGTTCAGATAATCCCCAGATAGATTTCTACCAGTCGCGCGTCCTCTGCAACTTTAAATCCCACTACGTTCAGATAATCCGAGCTAGCGATGGCGGACGAGCGAGTACGGCAGACGTCTTTAAATCCCACTACGTTCAGATAATCCGCAGCCTGATACAAGCCGTCTACAGCATTAGTTGACTTTAAATCCCACTACGTTCAGATAATCCGTCTGGAGGAGATATACGAAATGCAGTACCACATCCAACTTTAAATCCCACTACGTTCAGATAATCCTCAAAACGTGAAGCGGGCACAAAGGAGGATGGGGTAACTTTAAATCCCACTACGTTCAGATAATCCACGCACTCAAAGACATGTGTGACCGGCATTTCAACGCTTTAAATCCCACTACGTTCAGATAATCCGACTGGGTTCAGGCAACTTTTCAAACTGTTTCGGATCTTTAAATCCCACTACGTTCAGATAATCCAGGAAAAAAAACAAGCGCAATCACAAGGACCACGCTTCTTTAAATCCCACTACGTTCAGATAATCCCCTATTTCATGGTATCAAAAAAACCTTGATCTATCAAGGGAAAAAGGTGACTCCCCTTGTTGAACAACGAGCGAAAAATGCATCGAACCGGTGATGTGGAATTTGGATACTGCCCAAAAAAACTGTTCCTTCTTACAGTCTCAAGGGATTCCGGTATTCATCCAGAAAAGGCGCGCGATGCAGAACTTCAAAATATTAGAAAAAAGTATGATCAAATGACCGATCTTGACCGATCACATCCTTTTGCAGATGATTGGGATTCTCCACCTTATAAATATAAATCGAGTCTTCATCGGACAAGATCTTCTGCAATTCATTCAAGCATTTGGTTAGCTTCCCTTTCTGGATTTCGCCTTCAAATACGGAATTTTGCGTCCAATCCAAGTACTCTCGAAGTTTTTTGCATACTTTTCCAACCCTCTTCTCCCCTACATCGTAAGTAATAATAACAAACATATCACCACCACGCTTTAAAAGGTTTATACACTTCGTCGCCAATGAAATGTTTAATCAGTTTGTAAGCTTCCAAGCGAATCAAGTAGCGATAAGAAACTTGACGGTTTAATTTACGATGTTTAATCGTAGTTTTCATTTTTTCATCAAATGCAGCCAAAAATCTTTTTCGTCCTTCCGAATTCAACAAGACAGCCCCATCCTTGGATTCAAAATGCTTTTCCTGGATCCTGCGATTATTCAACAGGGTAAAAACAAGCGAATCGATAATCAAAGGCTTGAAAATCTCAGCTATATCCAGACTTAGCGAAAAACGTCGCGAAGAAGGTTCATGCAAAAAGCTTACGGTAGGATCAAGTACCGTTTTATAAATTTCAGATATGATCGTTGTATACATCAGGCTGTTTCCAAACGAGATCAGCGCATTAACCGGATCTTTGGGAGGTTGTTTACTGCGAGAATGCCATTCCATTCCGTTCTTCAACAATTGTCCAAACGCATCATAGTATACCTGTCTGCAGTGTCCTTCGGCTCCCATTAACTCCGGAATAGTACGGGCTGATTCCACCCGATCGAGCATCGACAGAATTGTATCCGAGTAAGCCGTATCATTGCTGCCGTTCCTGCGAATATTTCGTAACATATGATGAATGCCAGCCAGAACGAATGACTTGGCCAGATACATCCGTTTTTCCGGGTCAAGGACATGTGCGCTTTGCTGTACTACGGTGAAACCGGATACTTTGGGATTTCTCGGACAAAAGGTTCCGTCATAATATCCATAGTAGTTGTAGACGTGAAAACAGATCTGATGTTGAGATAGCAAATGGAGCAGAGATGTATTGAAATCCACCTGCCCCAGAAAATGAATGCTGTTTGTCTGTTCAACGGGGATCGGACGCTTTTCTCCTTTTTCGTCTTCAAAATAGAGCGTATTGTCTTTTCGTTTCATGCGACCGTTAGAAAGAATGAAAATATCACGATTCATCCTGATCCGCCTCCCCAGAAAAACAAAAGTCCTTATAAGCGCATTTACTACAGTAGGGCAATTTTTGAAAAGGAGGGATATTCCCCTCCAGAATAGTCTGTATGTTTGCCAGGGCTTTACGCACTTCTTGTTCACCGTCATCATCCAGATGAACTTCAACCGTCTCTTTTTCTTTTGTGTAACTGAGCAGTCCTGTCTTGCGGATCCCCTTTTGTTTTAAAATATACAAATAATAAAGCATCTGTAAACGATCCGCTTTTTTCATTTTGCTGGTCAGTTTAATTTCCCGAAGCACATCCCCATCTTGCCGGTCAATTCTCACGAATGCTTCCAGCTCTACGTCTTTATCCATTTTGGGATATGCATGTTCGTGAAGAATTTTTCCCTCGATCACACGTTCATGCCCATCGTTTTCAAATCGGATTCCTTTGTGGAACAGCCATAATTTGCGTTTACAAATGGCGTAATAATGAACTTCCACACCACGTACGTTTTCCATTGAATCATCCCTTCTTCACATGATATCCGTTCCTCGCTTGTACACCAATCCGCTTCCCTGTAAAGTTTGTTCATCAAATTCGTATTTCGCATCCGAATCCATGATCCAGCTCAAGTATTCCAGGCCTATGGTTTCCAATGGAATGAGAGCGACGTTTCTATAATTCAACGTCTTCTCGTTCAGGGAGACTGACATTTTTTCGATCTCCTGTCTCCATTTTCGGCGCCGCTTTTTGTCCGTTTCCCGTTCCAATCGGTGCACCCATTCCTCTACTTCGTTACGGAACTTCCATGGAATCACTTCCAGGGTCCGGATGTTCCGCAACATCTCCTGCGCCTCTTGCGATTTCGTTTCGAAAAAGAGCTGGTTATCGAACAAGCGAATGGCGTCATCGAATTTCTGTAAAAACGAAGTGCCTCTTAGACTTTTCCTGCTGTAAAGAAGTTCGACCAGCTTCATTTTTTCCGATTCCAACAAAATATGATCTTGAAAAGGCTGTATCGACTCCTGACTCATCTCCACTAATTTCGCATCGTACACCGTCCCCATTCCTGACGGATTCCAAGTAAAGATATGTACATTCGGTTCTTCTTCCGAATACGGACGAATCCGATAACAGCGGCCCATTCGCTGGAACAGACTGTCCAAGGGACACATTTCCGTATACAGTTCGTCAAAATCCACATCCAAGGACGCTTCCACGATCTGTGTCGTGACCCAAATGCCCGTTTCCACCTCACCGTCTGTTTGGTGCCACCCTGATCCTGCAAACTGCGTTACTCGTTGCTCCAACATCGATTTGTGTTTTTTGATGAAACGGGCATGCAGCAGCCAAACCGGGATCTGCTCACCGGTTCGTTCACATTCTGTCTGTAATTGCTTGTAAACGCGAATGGCCTGATCCACCGTGTTACAGATGACCAAAATCTTTTTGTTCTTGCCTTTTTGTATGATGGAATCGGTGACATCCAGAATTTCTGACGAATACGTATGAATCCGGTGGCGCTTCAAATCATCGTTAGGAAAAGAAGCGTGCACCCACTGATCTTCCGGAATGATTCCACGTGAACAGAGAGTTTCCAAATACAATTTCGGTAGCGTAGCAGTCATCACCATAAATTTCCCGCCGATCTTGACAATCATTTCAAGCGCCTTGACCAGCATCGCAGCAATATTGGGATCATAGGCCTGAATTTCGTCAATAACCAGTTTGGAATAAGCGAAGGTCGCAAGTTCTTTTTCAAAACCTTTATACAGAAAAGGGAACTTCAACACTTGATCGATAGTGGTTAACGTCACTTTTTGGGAAAGCTGTCGGGAGACTTCATAAGTCTCTTCTCCATCGATCTCCGCTTTTTCGCTCAGGTAGTCAAAGCTACTGGAATGCAGAAGCCCTACATGCTGCAAACCGATCTTGTCCCGATCGGATAACCGATCATACATCGCATTCAAGCTTACCCGTAAGGGTAGAGTAATAAACGCTTTCTGCTCCCCAATCCACAGCAAGGCCGACTCTGTTTTTCCTATCCCGGTGGAAGCTACCATAATCACATTCCGATCAGCGTGCTGTATCGCGAAATGTTGGGCAGGCCGCAGTTCAAACCTCGACAAAAATCGTCTTGTTTTTTCACCGGCATTTTCCTCCGCGCCTGTTTCCACATCGACATGGGCAGAAGCTGCATGATCCAGACGATGAAGCAAACCTTTCAACAGCACATGCTTCTTGAAAAATTCCGGATTCCCGTGCAATGCAGCTGCATATTTCGATTTTCTATCTTTTTCCAACCAATCCAACAATCGTTCGGAAGCTTCCTCCGGCTGATAGGGTAGTTCCATGTCCTCAAACAATGCTTGAATCGTTTCTTTTGAAACGGTTTGTTTCACATATTCCTGGATATCACGGCTGTTAGGAAGCACATTCCTTTCATGGTGATAACCGATAGCTGCGACCAATAGTCTCCACTCATCTTTAGTAAAACTCAGTTGTTTATAGGGGATAAGCGCGACCGATACATAGTTATGGGGGATTTCATCCCGAGGAGATAAACAGCAGGGGAGAGGTTCCTCTCCCCGAAACTTGCGGATTTTGTTCTGAAACAGAACATTAGCTTTCCCGATATCATGAAATAAAACGGCCGTTTTCAACAGCTTCCAAAACGTGTCATCGTTCGTGATTTTGTGACCGTACGTCTTTTGGAGCAGATTCAGGCCGTCCAGCAATTGAGCGCTATGTTCCTTAATGGTTTCTCCGGGGTGGGATTTGGCATAAAACATGCGTTACTCCTCCATTTCCTTCGGAAAAATCACCGGATATCCATCGGGATCAAAGAAATTGTCCGGATCCTCAATCCATTCTCCCGCCTGAACGTACCTCACTTTGATTTTTTTCCATTGACGGATCCCCTGAATGATTTCGTATTTCCAATTGAGGCGGTAGGGGACACCGGACAATTCCTGATCATCAGACACAGGCCAGTAAATGGGCAGTAAGGTCATCATCCATTCTCTATCCGTTTTCCGCACTTCTACCATCCGACATTCATCCACCCTCACCAAATCTTCCCATCTACCGAGACTGAAGGAAACGCCGTTCTCTATTCCCTGTTGCAGTCGCAGTAAAATTTCCTGTTCCGCCTTTACATGAATGACAAGTTGTACATTCAGCAACAGGTGCACATAGATCGGCATGGCGGTAATATCGGAATAAACAAAATCCAACGCCAGTCCGTCAGTAATCAGAGGAAAATCAGTCGTTTTACTTTTTTTGAAAAAATAATGCTTCTGGTAGTCTACTATTCGGCTTTCATAACTCCCCTGAATACAGATTTGCATGGGAATGTAGTGATCCGCCTGCAAAATCTGATGCAGCATCCCTTTGACGGTGGAGTAGGGGGGGAGAGGATATGTTTCACCCACTTTAAAAGCAGCTGGCTTTTTATAACACGCCGTCTCCTGAAACAATTTCAAACGGAGCACTTCCATAGCATTTACTCCCCTATGGCCAGCCTGACTTCCTGTTTGGCTTTCGCAAAAAACTCTTCGACAGAGAGTACACGTCCAGGAAATGCTTCGCTTAATTCCTCCTGATTGGCGATCCAGCCGCTGACGATACCCATCATCGTTGATTCAAGGATCGTTTTCCCATTCCAGGTGATCTGCATCGCATCCTTCAATAACGAAAGGTCTAGATTCCAACCATGCTCAGAATGAACTAGCTTGACGCGCCCCATGAAAAACGGGTTGGATACTTCATAGACGCCTCCGATTGCAAATAACGGGGATAAATTTTCCCTGCGCCCCTTGATATCCCGGTAAAGCAGTTTCAGAATATCAAGCAACTGGGTCACTCTCAGAACACGCTCCTCCACAGGAAGGACAATTTCTCCATCGATTCCAACTTTGTGCAAATCAACCGTCAGATTATATACATAATAACTTTGATGCTGTTCCAGATTCGCCAGATTTGGCGTTTCTCCAATCCGTTCGGCGAGCCCCATATTATTCAAAAACTCCATGTCGCTTTTGTAAGGTTCCAGTGACAAAGCATGGCTGAGCCTGGCGACAGCAGCTCTTTTCTTCGATTTGCTGCCCGTTTTCAAATATCCGAACAGGTCCATTTCCACGGAGTCCTTAATCGTCACATCTTCTTTAAACTGAATAACCGACTTCGACTTATCCACCGTATCCAGATTCCAGCCAAAACATTCGTTTCCGATCCGCACGATGTCATAACGCAAGCTTTGACGGGAAGCGAAGGTGTAGACATCACCGTTTCCCCGATGGAATTTTTTCAATTCGGAAATATTTGCTGTTCCCTCGCCGTAATTCAATGAATTGGCCTGAAACACAACCGTTAAGGTTAAAGATTTTGCCATCGTGATTTCTCCTTCCTAATTTTCGAATAATATACGAATCCATGTTTACCCGTTTATCGATTGAACGGGCTGCTGTTCCGACTGTTCCGCCTGATCGTCCACCGTATTGTTCTTGTCTGACAACAGTCCCGTGATAAAGGCACCCGATAATGAAGCAAAATCGATTTTTTCCTCATGCAGGACATTCAGCAACAGTGAAGGTACTGGCAACTTCACCTGCAAATAAAGCCGGATGACAGTATCGAGAAACTGCTGCTTGTTTCCGGCCTTTACGGCGTTCAACAGACGGTGGGCAATACCAGCTGCCCGTTTCTCTCCACCGGATACATATTCGGTTCGCTCGGAGAGGTCATCTGACAAGTTCTTCAGTTTTTCCCGAACTTGTCTCCCTTCCATAAAAGCAGCGTAGATAAAACTTGACTGTTTCATAGTTCTCCCTTCTTTCAGACAATTAATTTTCCATCTTTCCCGCAAGGCATTATAGATTGATTGCGGGTTTGCTTTTCCACGAATCGCTTTCTGCAAATGAAGCCAAATGGTTTGAATCGGGTCGACACTCTCCATCACAAGTTGCAAAAACGGATCACGCAATGACCGATCCCAAATTGTATGCAGTTTGTTCACGTCATCCCGCTCGAAATAATCCAGCATGTGGCGTGGTATATGATAATAGTGCATCACCGTTTTCTTGTTGTCATATTCCGAATAGAACTCGAGAATCTGGATATCGGGCTTGCTTTCCTGCTTCGCTTTATGCCGCTCTCGCTTGACGAGCTTCGGGATTAAACTCTCGAAAGATTCGTTCTGTTCCAGGTTGCGCAGAGCTTCATTAGCTTTGTACATCAGACCGGGGGAACCATCTTGGAAAACAAAACTGTAGTAAGTCTCGAATTGATCCTTATATACTTTTGTAAAAGGAGTAAGTCCAATGGGACTGATAAACAACACAAAGCGAATCCAAGACGAAATGGGTGTCGGATGATTCACCAGATCCCACGAAAAATTACAGGCGTTTCCACTGCTTAATCCCAAAGGAACAAATATTTTTTCCTCGAATAAATCCGTGGCGAGCCAATTCTCCTCAAAGGTACACCGCAATTGCTCTCGAAAGTAGGATTCCAACTCGTCGGGCCTCCGTTTCTTTAACTCTCTGCTCCAACGTCTATGTATCGACTGATTGGACTGACCAAGATGCTGCAAAACGGCCTGGTATTTTTCGGATGCCGGAACGTTTCTGTACAACAACTCATGAAAACGGAGATCAAAGAGCAGCGGTTGTATGTAATCCTCTGTCATTTTATCGATGTGCTGCTGCAAGTTAAAGTGGCTCATCGTTTTCTGGAGAAAAGAGACTTGTCCAAAGAAGTTTTTTAGTACCACCGACCGGATAAAGTTAAAAGTTAGCTTTTCTTCAAACATGTCCGTTTTCAGTAATTCAAGGTATTTGTCCCGCCATCCAGTGAGACCCGTCTTGGCCTCTTCAACGGACAATCTCTTTACATTTTCCAGGCATTCCTGCATCAGCTTGTACGGTTCGGTATCGGAAAAATATTTGGAAAGTTTATTCAGGTTCTGGTTGATAGAATCTTTCAATTTATCTACTTGCTCTTTAACCGTGTGGTACTTGAAATTCCCAATTTCGCAAAGTCTCTTTTCTTCCCGTTTGAATATCGAATAGTGATCCAGCAAGAAGCGGAAATACCATTCGGGAATCTGAGTTAAGACAGATGGATCCACAAGCAAGTGATCCTCGTTCATCTGAATGGGAGAAGACGGATGATGGAGATTCGGAACCGTCCCCAGATTCCGGTGTGCCCACTCTTGCAACCGGAGCAACCCGATTCCACCCATTGCGGTCACATAGTCATCCATGTGAAGCTTGAGTTGCATCTACCGACTCACTCGCTTTCCACCTGAATATATCCAAAACCTTGACCGGTACGCAAGCCGCAGCCTACATCGACCAGCCATTGCAAATCTGACGGATCGCCTTCAAGCATAAAGCGTCCTTGATAGGCGGTGAAAAATAAATAATCGCTGGAAACTCTTTGTTCCTCTCTGGCTTTCAGATACGAATCGTTCAATTCTTTGATTACCACTTTTTTAGTCGAAACTGGCGTGATTTTGACGAAACTTTTCAGAGATTGTCCGCGAAGCGACTGCGAAATTCGGTTCGAAATGGCCAGAAACTGATCATTGTAAGCAGGATCGTGGGGTGATAGCGGCTGGTGACGCTCGTTTTCAATCAGAATTGGGCTCAGCGTTCGAACCAAGATACGCGAAGAATGAACCTTCTGTTCATTGCCAAACCGAATTGATCCTCGATGGAACAGATACTGTTTGTACCGGAATTGCGTTGTTTTTTGCAATCCATTCAGGAACGGAATGATGAACTGATAATCCGGTGACGTGATATGAAGATCAAAACCGGACAGGCTGATTTCCGTCTCTTGAAATCGGAAATCATGTAAATATACAGAAAATGCATAAGGCTTGGGACGATTGGTTTGAAAATAGGACTTGTATAGTCCCGAATCTCCTTTTTTCAGGCATTCTTTGATGATACTGAGTACACCCAACCGGTATGCGAACGGTAATTTATCCGTCTTGAAACAAGCAGTGATTCTCATCTCAACACCCCCTCTAAAATAATATAAATAATAAATAACACCAGTTAAAATCAGTATAGACGCATGTCCAAACCAATGTCAACACTTGGTAATGCAATGATTGCCATTGCGCGTTGAGCACTATTTTTGTCTTGTGTGCTACAAAAACCTTTAGTAGTGGCAGTGATGCCTTCGGGCGATTCTAAATCAGAGCAATTCGCTAACTATCAGTTTGTACTTTACTGTAATTCACCCATATGGCAACTTTACGAAAACATCTCCCGATACGCGGTTGAGTCTGACGATTAACCGCTCCCCAAAATCCATCTTTAATTCTGATTATCTTCACCAGTGTGACAGATCCTGTCAGGGAACAAATGTTTGTCTAATAAAATTTTGTCTTAGGTATACTCGTGTACCGTCGGGTCAAGTCCGGATTTTTGTGTAAATTCTTTTTGGGTTGGAGTTTCTCTGTCCATGGCTTTGCCCAGGCTGAATTGAACCGCATCAGGAGAGATTCGTCAAGGAGAGCACTTGACCAACCTCTCCTGATGCGGTATGTCGTTTGCTACGGGCAAAGCCGCATTTTGCATGAATGTCTCATGCCTGGAATTCTTCTGGATGCGCCCCGGCCTGTCGGTTGAGCCACTTGTTGTATGGATCTACCTCCAGGTACTTTTTGCCCGTGCTCCACTTTTCGTCTTGGCTGAG
>NZ_AQXL01000081.1 GCF_000376225.1 Effusibacillus pohliae DSM 22757 | reverse complement strand
CGATTCCGTATTTGGGAAACGAGTATCGGTAAGCAGGCTTGTCATCCCGGGGAATAAAGATCCAATGGCGTGTTACTCCCTCCGGAATTCCCGCTGCTTTATACAATTGGACCCCTTCATCGCTCCGTTTGTAGGGAGCGAAATACTCTTTCGACTCCTTAAATGTTCCGCTGTACAGAAGTGTCGTTCCGTTCAGATGAACGTTGGGGGCTCCCGAGACAATGCGGTAGATATGGTTCATAACCGGAACTCCGCCGCGCCACCAGACGGTCAGATCCGCTGCAACCGCCAGCAGGACGGCCGCCACAATAAGCATTTTGATATATTTCATATTGCACGCCCTTTCGGAACTGTTTGCCGCAAAATGGGTTAAAACACGAACCAAAACTTGGTGATCATATTCGTGTTCCACGTTCCCCATTTCACATACAGGTTGTTTGTGTATTCGTATTTCCAGTTGTTCCGTACCACAAGGTAATAGGAATCGGCTTGGTACCAGTCGCGGACAAATCGTTTGTACCCCACGACGGTCACCGTATGGTTTTTGAAATAAGTTTGATTCCAGTAACTTTGTAACGAAGGTCTTCCTTCGTTCACTTCTCCAACATAATCGGCAAAATTGGCGAGATAAATGGAGGTTGAATACGCATTGGAATATCCCTGATTCCGCGCATACTGTTCCAATCCGGAGGAAATGTTGTAAGGGTTGGTTTCGCCAGTTCCGTCAGCCTTCTGGTATGTCCCCATGGTATTCCGGAGGGCCATGACAATATCCTGTTGATTGTCGGTCGGGTTCAGTCTTTTCGCCACTCCTTTGTCCGCCCAATATTTCATGATATTGGATCCGGCTGTCGGGGAACATCCAGTCCATTGCGCAACTCCGTTGACCCATGCATACTCCCACTGTTTCTGATTTACCGGCGTATCGATATAGCCTTTGCTGATCGATTGGTAGTTCGTTTCCCATGTGGCCGGATCCACATCGGTCACGCCATTCTCAGGATTCGATTCCCCCGGGGATCCCAAGCCAATTTTCTTCATAATCCCCCATCGATATCGTGCATGGACGTTTTGGGAAGCGGGAGCCGGATACGCATCATTTCCGGTGTCAAGTCTATCCTCCCCGTTGAGATCCACCATTCGTTTCGTCCCGTCTTTCAGGTGGTATCTGGCCACGAGCATATCCCCGCCCAGCCAGACGATCTCGCTTTTTGCCACCTTGTCTTTGTTTGCCCCCAACTTCCCTTTCATCTTCTCGTCTTCCGGATTCAGCGATTTTCCATCATCCGTCCACAGAAGGACAGGATCATCGTCCAAAAAGGCGCTCACCATCACATAACCGGCCGGCTGGTTATCGGCCACCACGTCAACCAGATAGGCGACCAGATTCCCTGCCGGGTCATAGACTTCCTTCGGTTTGGCCACTTTGATCCGTTTGTCTTTCCAATGGCTTCGGTCGCTTTCCGTCTTTACTTCGGTGATCACTTGCCAGGCGGCCGCTTTTTGCGCATCTGCCCAGCTCACTCTCTCCGGTTCGTTCGATGAGGCCAACGACACAGATGGGAAATCGGAGAGTGTAAATACCAGGGCCGCGATTATAAGCAGCGATTGGATCACCTTTTTGACAACCTTCATTTCATTCACCCTTTCATATTGTTTATAGGATGTGTGACTGATCTTTACCATACTATACCATCAAACAATCACCGGAGTGAATAGAAAAATATGAATAACGTGAATTTTTTAAAGTAATCGATATAAAATATATCGATTCAACTGTTTGAAGAAGTTCAAAATAACCAAAAAAATTGAGGCGGGCGATAGCCTGCCTCGTATCTATGAACTCACCGCCTCGCGTTCGAGCGAGACGAATTTGTTGAAGTTTTTCAGAAACACCAGCTCCACTTTGCCGGTCGGGCCGTTCCGCTGCTTGGCGATGATGATCTCGATGATGTTTTTGCGCTCCGATTCGGGGTCGTAGTAATCGTCCCGGTACAAAAAGGCGACGATGTCGGCATCCTGCTCGATCGAACCGGATTCCCGCAGGTCGGACAGCATCGGCCGTTTGTCCTGCCGCTGCTCGACGGAACGGCTTAACTGGGACAGGGCGATCACCGGCACGTCCAGTTCCCGCGCGATCATCTTCAGGTTGCGGGAGATGTCGGAGATTTCCTGCTGCCGGTTGTCACTCTTCCCCCGCCCCTGGATCAGCTGCAGATAATCGATCAGGATCATGCCGAGCCCGTGCTCCTGCTGTAAGCGGCGGCATTTCGCCCGAATCTCGGTGACGGTGATGCCCGGCGTATCATCGATAAAAATCGGCGCTTCCGCCAACGTGCTGACCGCCATCGTCAATTTCGGCCAGTCGTCGTCGTCGAGAAACCCGGTTCGCATTTTGCCGGCGTCGATCGTTGCTTCCGCGCAGAGAATCCGCTGTACCAGCTGCTCCTTCGACATCTCCAGCGAAAAAATGGCAACCGGCACGCCCGCTCGCACCGCCACATTTTGCGCGATGTTTAGGGAAAAGGCGGTCTTCCCGACAGACGGACGGGCCGCTACGATGATCAGATCCGATTTTTGGAAGCCGGATGTCAACCGGTCGAGATCCGGATAGCCGCTCGGGATACCGGTCACCCCGCCTTTGTGCGAGTACAGGAACTCGATCCGTTCAAACGTCGTCAGCAAAATGTCCTTGATCGGCGTGAAGCCTCGGGTGATCTTCTCGTTCGACAATTCGGCGATGCGCCGTTCCGCCTCATCCAGCAGCCCGGCCACATCATCCGTGCCTTCGTAGCCGGAAGCGGCGATCTGGGTGGCAACTTTGATCAGACGGCGGACGACCGCTTTTTCCTTCACGATGTTCGCGTAATAGTCGGCATTCGCCGCCGTCGGCACCGTATTCGCCAGTGTGGCGAGATAGGACACCCCGCCCACTTCTTCCAGCTGGCCGGTATCCTGCAGGTGGGCGGTCAACGTGACGATATCCACCGGTTCCCCGTTTTCGGCCACCTCGATCATACCTTCGAAAATTTTCTGGTGGCTCGTCCGGTAAAAATCCTCCGGCTTCAGAATCTCGCTGACGACTGTCAACGCGTCCGGTTCTATCAAAACGGCCCCCAACACCGCCTGTTCCGCTTCGATGTTCTGGGGAGGAACCCGCTCGATCGATTGTTCTTCCATGCAGCGTCCTCCTTGGGAGACTAGCTGACTTTTTCCGCTTGTTCTTGAAATACGACAGCCAGCACCTGCTCAATTCGGTCCACTGTCGTGACTTCGATTCCGGCCGTGTCAGCCGGCACATCCGACGCGTTTTCCTGCGGTACCAGCACATGGGTGAGTCCGGCCTGGCGCGCGCCGAAAATTTTCTCGACGATGCCGCCGACCGGTTTCACCCGTCCCTGGATCGAGATCTCGCCTGTCAACCCGATCCATTGCGGGATCGGTTTGCCGGTGACTGCCGAATAGACCGCGAGAAAAATGGCCACTCCGGCAGAAGGCCCGTCGATCCGGCCACCGCCGACCGCATTGATGTGCACGTCATAATCGGCCAGATCCTGCCCGGTAACCCGTCGAAACACGGCGGCCGCGTTAAATACCGAATCCTTCGCCATCGAACCGGCCGTGTCGTTGAAGCGTAGCCGTCCCTTACCCTTTTCCGCCGCCGGGAAGGCGACCGCTTCGATTTCAATCACCGAGCCGAGAAAACCGGCCACTCCCAACCCGTTGACACGGCCGACTTCCAAGCGGTTGTGATTTTGCTGCCGCACATACGGGTGCAAGCGGCCCATCTGCAGCACTTCTTCCACGTCCTTGACGGTGATCGTGTCAAACGGACAGTTCAGCTTTCCCTCCTTGTACTTGACCAGTCCAAACGCGTCCACCAGCACATTGACCGCCTTCCGGCCTTCAATCGTGTAGCGGGCGATCAGTTTCGGCACTTCCGGTTCGATTACCACACCCAGCCGTGCCGCAGCGCCTTCCACGATCTTTTCCACCTGCTCCGGCACCAGCGGCTCAAAAAACACCTCCGCGCAGCGAGAACGAAGCGCCGGATTGATTTCCGACGGATCGCGCGTCGTCGCCCCGATCAGGATAAAATCAGCAGGTGCACCCTCTTCGAACAGCTTGCGGATGTATTTCGGCACGTTCGGATCGTCCGGATCGTAATACGGCGAGTCGAACCGCACGCGCTTGTCCTCAAGCACCTTCAACAATTTGTTTTGCAAAATCGGGTCGAGTTCCCCGATCTCATCGATAAACAACACCCCGCCGTGCGCTTCCGTCACCAATCCCAGCTTCGGTTCCGGAATCGCGGTGTCCGCCAGATCCTTGCGTGCCCCCTGGTAGATCGGATCGTGCACCGATCCCAACAGCGGGTTGGTGATGTCGCGCGGATCCCAGCGCAATGTGGTACCGTCCACCTCGACAAACGGTGCGTCTTCCGCGAACGGAGTCGCAGCCAGCTTGGCCGCCTCTTTCAAGGCGATGCGTGCGGCGGTCGTCTTCCCCACGCCCGGCGGTCCGTAAATAATCACGTGCTGCGGAATGGGAGACGCCAATTTGGATATCAGCGCACGAATCCCTTTCTCCTGTCCGACGATTTGCTCAAGCGTTTGCGGCCGCACCCGTTCCAGAGTCGCGCGGGACAGCCGGGTATGTTCCAGCTTCTCCAGTTTCGCGTATTTTTTCAAGGTCTGGGCATTTTCCGGGCCGGATTTTTCCTTGATCAACTGGTTGCGGATCTCGTTCAGATAGTCTTCATGCCGTTCCTGCATCTTTTCGTTGACTTTCGCCTCAATCTCCGCCTCAACAGAACGGCGCGCCAGCATGTCGGCCAGCGCTTCCTCGATTTCCTGCAGCACCTCGGGGATTTGGTGCGGCAGCGGTCGTTCGGTCAGATTCGGGTTCTCGAACACGATCCGCTGCAGGGCCAGCACGCGCTCGCCCAAATCGGAGGAGCGCATCAGATTCAGCGCTTCCAGTTTGCCGGCGCGCAGCACCAGTTTGTCCGCCCCGTAGATACCGCTTAATATGCCAAAAAGCGCTGTCACTTGCCGACGGAGCGCTTCTTCGTTCGCAAGTTTCTGATGCAGGGTGCTGTTTGGAATGATGTTCAGTTTTTCCAGCAGTTTCTTCATCATCTTCTATTCCGCCTGTACCTGAACCCGCAAATCGGCAGAAACCTCCGGATGCAGTTTCACCGGCACCACGGTCGTGCCCAGCGTTTTGATCGGTTCTGCCAACAGGATTTTCCGTTTGTCGACTTTCAGGTCCATCGCTTCCAGCGCTTCCGCGATTTGTTTGCTGGTGACCGAACCGAACACGCGGCCCCCTTCACCCGCCTTCGTTTTCACAACGACCACCGTTTCTTGCAGGACCGCAGCCAGCCGCCTTGCCTCTTCCAATTCTTCCTGCGCTTTCTTCGCTTTCGCTCTTTTTTGCGCCTCCAGTTTATTCAGGTTCGCCGCTGTCGCTTCCACCGCCAGCCCCTTTTTAATCAGAACGTTGCGGGCGTACGCGTCCGAAACTTCTTTCACTTCGCCCTGCTTGCCTTGTCCCTTCACATCTTGCAGAAAAATGACCTTCATAACGACCCTCCCTGCCTGCTGCTCCTATTCTTGTTATACCATGAAATCGCCGCCGGCGTATTCAGGTAAAAACAGAGCACGCTGGAAATCTTGACTGTACGGTCTATTTTTTGTGTCGATAGTGTTGTTCAAGCATCACCAGATCGGCCTGCCACGCGTCAAAGTCGGTTTCCATTTCAAGATTCTGGCGGATGCGCTGCACAATCAGGCTGTCAAACTGCGAATAGCGGATGCCCAAGCGGCGGGCCATCAGGTAACAAAGCACGACGATATTCGCCAGGCAGTCCTTCAGCAAGCTTTCGCTGCCGTGCAGGAAGCCGCGGAACAGACCGGACAGGTTGTCGAGCAGTTCGCTTTTCAGCCATTCGATCAGCTTGATATTTTTCGCAATATCCAGGTCCTTCCGGGTATCACGCATGCCCAATCCCCTCCACAAAATACCTAACTACCTTCCACACGGGACCTGAAATCTCCTGCACGAGGGGATTTTATCAACAGAAAAACACCGCCGGTCAGGCGGTGTTTCGGGTGGTTCAAGATGGTTTTTACTGGCCGCTGGCAACGGCTTCAGCCGACTCGGTCGTTCCGGTGTCAGCTTCCACCTGTTCATCCTGCGGCGGTATGATCGTCACGATCACTTGGTCGGGATCGCTTTTCAGTTGACAGTTGGCGGGCAGTTGCAAATCGCCTGCGAACAAAGTATCGCCGATTTCCATGTGGGAAATATCCACTTCAACGGTTTCCGGAAGTTCCGTCGGCAGCGTGCGGATGGTGACTTCCCGCAGCGACAGTTGCACCACGCCGCCGCGTTTTTCCACGTCCGATGCCCCTGTGACGATCACGGGGACATCCGCATCAACGGGCTCGTCCAACGAAATGACATGAAAATCGATGTGGATCACTTTCCGGTTCACCGACTCCCGCTGAATCTCTTGCACCAACGCGGGATAGCGCCCCATTTCCGGGATGTTCAGTTCCACCAGGTGGTGCTTTCCCTCGACGATCTGTCGAACTGCATCTTCCTTCACATAGATGGGAGTAGAACTTACATTCTGTCCGTAGACGATCGCCGGGACCCCTCTCTTACGCCGGATCCGGTTGAGCTCCCCCCTGGTTAGGGTCTTGCGGATTTCGGCATCAAGCACAAGTCCTTGCATGAAAATTCCCCTCCCTATGAAGTTTTTGCAACCTTACCTTGTGGTGGGCAATATATTATTATACTTTTTTTGCAGACGATTTGAATCCCCTTGCGGATCTACTCTTGCTGCGTGGCATTGATCGCAAATCCAATCAGCACCAACACATTCAGGCAAAATCCGGCTACCATCAATATCTATAAACCGATCCCTCACTATAAACCACTTGTCCAGCGTTCGGTGAATTTTTTGTTCCCTTCAACAAAAGGGAAATCCAGATTTCTAGAGATTTCCCCCTGTATCGTCAGTCCAGTCTGTATCAATCCCCAAAATTGCGCTGCATCCGGGCTTCGTCGTTCGACGTAACATCCCCTCGCAAGCCTGGGTTGACCGTTTCGTTCAGATCGTCGGCAAACTGTTCCAGACGGCTCGGCTTCGCCGGCGGCCGATCCGGATTGCGCGTATTCGGTGCGTTGTTGGTTCCGCGGTCTGCCATGCTGTTCACCTCCACCGCGTAGTGTGCCCAATTTTATGGTAAAATTAAGGAAGATTTTGCATGCGAGGAGGATTCTTGTGGACGATCGTATCCAGCAGTATCTGGCAGCACAACGGGACCGCCACCTGGAAGAAATGAAAGAATGGCTGTCGATTCCAAGCATCAGCGCACTGTCGGAACACAAGGAAGATGTCAGACGGGCGGCGCAGTGGGCAGCCGAAGCGCTGCAAAAAGCGGGCATCGAAAACGTGCGGGTGATGCCGACCAAAGGCCACCCTGTGGTGTACGGCGAATGGCTGAAAGCGGAAGGCAAGCCGACCGTGCTGATCTACGGCCATTATGATGTGCAGCCGGTCGATCCGCTCGCGCTTTGGAAAACGCCGCCGTTTGAACCGGATATCCGGGAGGGCAAGATTTTTGCCCGCGGAGCAAGCGACGACAAGGGGCAAACGTTTATGCACATCAAGGCGCTGGAGGCGATTCTCCATACCACCGGCTCGCTCCCGCTGAATTTCAAATTTTGCATCGAAGGGGAGGAGGAGATCGGCAGCCCGAACCTGGACGAATTTGTGGAGCAGAACAAAGAATTGCTGGCGGCCGATGTGCTGGTGATCTCCGACACGCCGCTGCTCGATCGGGGCAAGCCGGCGATCTGCACAGGTTTGCGCGGCCTGTGCGGCCTGCAGATCGATGTGAAAGGGGCGAACAGCGACCTTCATTCCGGTCTGTACGGAGGGGCAGTCCAGAATCCGATCCATGCTCTCGTGCAGATTTTGGATTCGATGCGGAATGAGGACGGCCAAATCACGATCGAAGGATTCTATGACCGGGTGGTTCCTGTATCGGAGGAAGAACGGGAGCAGTACCGCGCGTTGGGATATGACGAGCAGAAGCTGAAGGATGAGCTGGGGGTTCCCGAGTTTTTTGGCGAAAAGGGGTATTCCCTGCTGGAGCGCACCTGGACCCGGCCGACGCTGGAGATCAACGGCATCTACGGCGGGTTTCAGGGGGAAGGGATCAAAACGGTGCTGCCTTCCGAAGCGCACGCGAAGATCACCTGCCGGTTGGTTCCCGATCAGGATCCGGATGAAATCATCGCGCTGATCCGCAACCATATCGAGCGGCACACTCCACCCGGCGTAACGGTCACCACCCAATTGTTTGATCGCGGCAAACCGTTTGCGACGCCGATCGATCATCCGGTGATTCAAGCGGCAGCCCGTGCCTATGAATCGGTCTATCGGGCACCGGTCGCTTTCACCCGGATGGGGGGCTCGATTCCGGTCGTCGCGACTTTTGACAGCGTGCTGAATGTGCCCATCGTATTGATGGGATTCGGCTTGCCGAACGAAAATTTCCATGCTCCGAACGAACATTTCCATCTCGAGAATTTCGACAAAGGGCTGCTGACTCTCTGCACCTACTGGTTTGAGCTGGAGCGCACATTGGCAGCGAACGCCGGCTGATTTTCGTCCTTTACAGTAGCCGTCGAAAAAAGGCCATCAAGTCACCGTTGCTGCTTGATGGCCTTTTGATATTGAATCAAGCTGACTGCGGCCGATCACCGCTCAATTCTTCGTAACGTCACTCGAGCGCGTTCTTTCACTTGCGCGGGGTCCAGCAGTCAACATACAACCGGAGCCGGTAATCGCGCTCAGCAGCGGATGTCCATTCCGAAGCGTCCAAATCCGCTGTCGTCCGTCACGTAATCCGTTTCGCCGGTTGCGATCACCACACAGCCTTTCTGCTGCGCGTATTCCCGCATTGCCTCCGGCAGGCCGGCAGCCCCGGAAGCGGCATCGACACCCTTCACTTCGCCGCCGGCTCCCAGCCGGCTCCCAACAGAAGGCCGATTTCTGCCGCATTGCCGCGTAAAATTGTAACTTGCAGCTGCTTTGTAACTTTCTTGGCAACCGCGCTGCGGTATGGAGTGGCCCCTATGCCAACCGGGTCGAACACGACCGGCGTACCAACCTCGTTAGCTGCGCGTCCTGCCAAGAGCATCGATTCGACGACTGAATCATCAAGCGTACCCATGTTTAGCGCCAGAGCGGCCGCGCCGCGCGCACTTTATCCAACCAGGCTCCGGCGTCGATTGTACTCATACTGATTCCTTCGTTCGAATCTAAAACGGCAGATCATCATCCGAAATATCGATCGGCTTGCCGTCATTGACAAACGGATCCTCATCGAACGGATTGCCGCGCTTGTTGTTGCCGGCAAATCCGCTGCCGGGTCCGCCGCCAAAACCGGCGCCCGCCGATTCAAAGTTACCGCTGCTGGAGTTGTCGGCGCGATCCAGGAAACGCACGTTATCGGCCACTACTTCCGCCACCCGCACCCGCTGACCTTCCTTGTTTTCATAGCTGCGGATCTGCAGCCTGCCTTCGACAGCCGTCAAGCGGCCTTTTTTCAGATATTGCGCACACAGTTCGCCAAGTTTCTGCCATACCACGATGTTGATAAAATCGGTCTCGCGCTCGCCCATCTGATTCATGCGCGGGCGGTCAACCGCCAGCGTAAACGACGCCACTGCTGTGCCAGTGGGTGTGTACCGCAGCTCGGGATCGGCCGTCAAACGCCCAATCAGGATAATCCGGTTTAACATGCAGGGACTCCTCCATTTATACTCGTTTTCTATCAGTCTACCATTTTCCGGTTTTTGTCACAAGGCGGCGAATTTTTTGTCGGGCGAATTTTGTCCCGCTCGCTTCCAAACAACTACGGACCCCGCAGCGCACCCCGATCGGTGCGAGGGATCCGTCATCACTAGGGTCTTTTTACACATTGAAGCGGAAATGCATGATATCCCCGTCTTGCACGACATACTCTTTTCCTTCCAGCCGTAGCAATCCTTTCTCTTTCGCGGCGGCCATCGAGCCCGCGCTGACCAGATCGCTGTAGGCGATCACCTCGGCGCGGATAAACCCTTTTTCAAAATCGGAGTGGATCACGCCGGCGGCGGCGGGCGCTTTCGTGCCCTGGCGGATCGTCCAGGCGCGCACCTCTTTTTCTCCGGCTGTAAAGTAGGTGATCAGCCCGAGCAGCTTGTAAGCCGCCTTGATCAGCCGGTCAAGTCCCGATTCCTGCAGCCCCAGCTCTTGCAGGAACAGGTTGCGGTCTTCCCCTTCCAGCTCGGCGATTTCCGATTCCAGTTTGGCGGAGATCACCACCACTTCCGCATTTTCCTGCGCCGCTTGGTTCTTCACCGCTTGCACATACGGATTGTCCACCTGGTTGCCCACTTCCTGTTCCGACACGTTCGCTACATACAACACCGGCTTGATTGTCAGCAAGTGCAGGTCGCGAATCAGCAGCTTCTCCTCGTCATCGAGCGGAACCGAGCGGGCCGGCTTGCCTTCTTCAAAAGCAGCCTTCAGCCGCTCCAGCACATCCACCTCCTGCTGCGCCTTCTTTTCCCCGCCCTTGACTCCTTTGCGGGCTCGCTCCATGCGGCGTTCCACCGTCTCCAAATCGGCAAAAATCAGTTCCAGATTGATCGTTTCCATATCGGACAGCGGATCGACTTTTCCCGCCACGTGGGTGATATCCGAGTCTTCGAAACAGCGCACCACATGCGCAATCGCGTTCACTTCCCGGATGTGGGACAGGAACTTGTTGCCGAGTCCTTCCCCCCGGCTCGCCCCTTTCACCAAACCGGCGATATCGACAAACTCGAACGCGGTCGGCACGATTCGCTGCGGGTGCACGATCGCCGCCAATGTCTGCAACCGCTCGTCCGGCACCTCGACCACGCCAACGTTCGGATCGATCGTGCAAAACGGATAATTGGCCGCTTCCGCTCCCGCTTTTGTAATCGCGTTAAACAACGTGGATTTTCCGACGTTGGGAAGACCTACAATCCCTGTAGCTAAAGCCATTTTTGGCACACCTCCATGATTCACACTTTCCCATTATAGCAAAAGAAAAGAGGCTCTCAACGCCTCTTTTCTCGGACAACGACAGGAAAACCGTCCTCTGTCGCCAACGCAGCAGTAGCGGTCTGCTTACTTCTTTGTTCCATTCAGAAATACATCGTCTGTGTTCTTAACCGAGTCCTTGTAGATGCCGAGAGACCAGATCCCCTGTTCGCTTCACACGCCTGTTTTTGCAGTTTCGCAAACAAATCGGCTATGGCATCAGCAATACACCAGAATTGACCGATTCGGGCGTGTTGATTCCAATCATGCGAACCTTCTCCCCTGCATGTGCCATCCTCCAGAAGTGGTATCCTCCAAACCTTTCGTATGCGGCGCGCTGCATGTGACCATCAAAAGCAAAAAACCCGCCACTGCCGGGAGAGGCATCCATAAAAAAATGACCCATCCGGGGAAAACCCGAACGGGTGTATCGATCGGCTTACAGCTTGCTGACGTTAGCTGCTTGCGGGCCGCGAGCGCCTTGCACGATTTCGAAGCTTACGCGCTGGCCTTCTTCCAGAGTCTTGAACCCTTCGCCGAGGATCGCGCTGTAGTGAACAAATACGTCGTTACCGCCTTCCGTTGCGATGAAACCATAGCCTTTTTCCGAGTTGAACCATTTTACTGTTCCTTGTTGCATTGCAAAAAATCCTCCTAAATACCCCTACAGGCTTTGAATTTCAAAGAGTTTGCACGAACGCTGCCGATACAAAAAGCCGATCCGGTCTGCACCTATGAAAGAAGGGTACAGCCGAATCGGCTACTCATCTTTTTCATAAGCAAACATGTCGTGCAAAATTCTTCAATTGCATCTTCATTATACCAGTTTTTTGCCGGCTGTCAAACTGAAAAACGGAAAAAGCTTTTTGCGATGTGCCCTTTTTTGTTCCATGTTTACAGTAGGTGTATCGCTCAGAGCTGTTGAGAAGTCGATTTCAACCGCACGGGTGAAAAGCCCTCCCGCCAAATCCACACGGATGGATCGTAAAAGGGCGCACGAATCCCGTTATCCACAAAATCCGTTCTGTGGATGGACGCTGGAAGAGGAGGATCCAGATGTGGATATCTTCTTACGCCACCAGGCTGCGCATCTTCTCC
>NZ_AQXL01000080.1 GCF_000376225.1 Effusibacillus pohliae DSM 22757 | reverse complement strand
ACATGTGGAGATCCATATGCGACCATATGGCTTTTAAAAACGAGGTGACCAACATCTCTGTTCCCGCCAACGGGTCGATCCCAAATATTCACTTTTCGTCAAATATTATCCTCAAGCGCTTCGTTCGTGAAAGATGAAAACATGCGTAATGGCGAGAAAAACGAAGAAAACATTAATTCTTTGAGGGAGTGGTGTGCATGGCATTGCCAAATGTACAAACAACCGAAAAATTTCTTCCGGTTCATCGTCTTAAAGTGATCCGGTCTCAGAAGGAGGGAGGAAAATCGCAAAACCGGGCAACATTCGAGCCAGATATTCTGCTGGAAGATCTGCTGGAACAGTACCTGAACGATTATTCCTACCACGACAAGTTTAGAGAACGGACGATCAAGGACTATCTGAATCACCTTCGTTATTTGAAAAAGTGGGCAACTGAAGAAGGGTATGTGATCCGGGTCATTGGCGATCTGACCGAGGAGCTTATTCATGAATACCGTTTCTTCCTGATCGAACAATATGCCCAACACACCGTCAACATCCGTTTGTCCACTCTTAAGGCGTTTTTGGGGTGGGCGTATGAGAGGGGGTACCTTCCCATTGGACTTCACTCCAAACTCGATAAGGTGAAAGTGGACTATGACCAAATTCGGTTTTTCACGGATGAGCAGGTTCGCTCGCTCCTGATGGTTCCAAACATACAAACATTTATCGGACTGCGCAACTACTGCATGATGCTTGTGATGCTGGACACCGGCATGCGAGTGAAAGAACTTGTTTTGATCCATTGGGACGACGTGGACTTTCAGAACAGCGAAATTCGCTTGACTGGACACAAGACAAAGACTCGCAAGTTTCGCAAGGTTCCAATGAGTCCGGAAACTGTAGGGTTTCTGAAACAATTGAAAAAGGTATGTCAGCAGTATTTTCCGGGTGTGGAGCACGTCTTTGTCTCCGACCGTGGCAATCCCATGGATACTTCAAGTGTTCGCCATTTTCTTCGTGATTACGGAAAAAAGGCGGGAATAGACGGGCAGTGCAGTCCTCATATGCTCCGTCATACCTTTGCTCGCTCGTATGTGTTGCAAGGGGCTAATGTTTTCGACCTTCAGGAGGTCTTGGGCCATACAACACTTGAGATGAGCCGGAAGTACGTTCGGTATTTTTCCAACGACATTGCCCGTAATCACAAAAAGTTTTCACCAGTGAGACGGATTTTCAGATAATTTTGTTGGGCGGGTGTTTCCCGCCAATACATACACAGGTCGCTTATATCTTGATGCTATTAAGTGGTGAAAACTTCCAATGAGCCTCTTGCAAATCGCTCTGTTCCATCTGGACGTATTTCCGTACCATCTCCATGCTGGAGTGGCCGAGGATCCGCTGTAACGTAAACACATCACCCCCATTTCGGATGTATAGCCGTGCGAATGTATGGCGGAAAGTATGGGGACTGACACGACATTGCTTGTCAATCCCGGCCATTTTCCCATACTCTCTCAAACGTGCCCGAATCGTACTGGCGTCCAGCGGAACCCCTTGAACGGATACAAAGATATGCTCCACTTTCTCGCCAAAATGCTCCCGGTTTTCCTCGATCAATTCTTTCAGCGCATTCGCTGTTTTTTGTGAGATTGGCACAATACGGGATTTTCGTGTTTTGGTCGTTCTTGCGCCGAACATGACATGATGCTCCACGAGATCTACATTCGTTCTCGTTGTGGCCAGCGTTTCCTGGATTCTGGCTCCTGTGTCCAGGAGGAAGAGCATCAGACAATAGTCCCGAAATCCCACGTAGGTGTTGACATCCGGTTGTGCAAGCAGCAATGCGATCTGCTCGGCGGTGAACCCCTGGATTGTGTCTAGTTCGGTTCTAAGCAGCTTGATATTCGTAGTCGGGTTTTCACAAATGAACCCTTCGGACTGCAACCAGCGAAAAAAAGTCTTGAGTGTGCGCAATCGTACATTTACTGTCACCGGTGACAGAGAAGAACCCACCTGTTTCGATTCCGATTCGATGTCTTTGTCACAAGGTGTCAACATGAAATCGATGTATGCCCGGATGACTTCTGTATCAATCTCATCGGCAAACCTAATGTTTGGATAGGCAGCTTTTAGCCATCTCATGAAATATTGGTGATGCAACCGATGATCTTCCAATGTTCGTGGTTTCAGTTGCTCCAGTCGTTTGGCTCGCAGGAACTGTTCGAACGCCTCCTCGATTCGCCAACGAGCCTCAATTTCTGTCCGTGAATGGGTATGACCCCGTCGTACTTTTGGACGAGCCATTGTTTCACCCCGCTCGCTGAGAGTGTAAGTTTATGCGATTGATACGAATAAAAATTCTATTGAGAGAAATTGGGTTCACACGGTCTTTTTGTGGGAATCCCCACGGTCTCGTTCCGACGATTCACTCGGTCACGAAACCAATTTCATCGAAAAATCACCTCCTAAAAATTCCATAAATGGAAAAAGGGTCTCCGCCCAAATGGGCGAAAACCCTTGTTTTATAAGCGTTTGTTGGCGGAAGCGTGTGGGAATCGAACCCACCTGCGACACCCCGTGCCGCACACTCGGTTTTGAAGACCGGGGGGGACACCAGTACCCCATCCGCCTCCGAGTGAAGTCGTGAACGCACATTTCACTATACCAAATTGGGCATCCAAACTCAAGACCAGTTCTTGGACAGGACCAGTTCTTGGAACTGTTCTTAAAGCGTAGAGATTCGAATATCTTTTCCTAATCTGTCTTCACTGATAGGGACGTGAGACTCATTCCTTGCGTCGGGGAAGATAACGGAAGCCGGTTTTGTCGCGAAGCAGATGCGTAAGCTGTAGCTTTCAACAATAAGGGACGCGCAGGCGCCCCCTGTTGCTTGCTTGACACTTGCAAGCGAAATTCGTGCGATTCACACTTTCCGGTACCGTTTTAGCGTCAAGACATTCAGCAGCAAAAAAATTGCACAATACCCGAGCAAAATCCATAATGACGTATGAAGCGACAGCAACGATTGCCCTCGAATTATTGCTCCGCGAAGTGCTTCCGAAGCGTGTGTAAGGGGCATGAGTTTTGACAACCCGATAACCCATTCCGGCATCCCCCGCAAATCGAACAGTCCGCTGAGAAAGACCTGGGGGATCACCACCAGCGGGATAAATTGAACCATTTGAAACTCGTTTCGAGCGAAAGTGGACAGCAGGCTTCCCAGTGATAACGCAACGGTTGCCAGGAGGATATTGATGACCAAAACCGATCCAAAACTCCCAACCGATTGCACACCGAGCACTTTTAATGCGAACCATTGCACGATTGCGGTTTGCAGGACGGCAAACAATCCGAATCCGAAAAAATACCCCAATACAATCTCATATCGTTTGATCGGTGTAGCGAGAATTCTTTCCAGAGTGCCGCCTGTGCGCTCTCTCAGAAACGAAACCCCCGAAATCAGAAACACGAAGAAGAAGATAAAGAACCCGATCAGAACCGGAGCGAAATAATCCAGCATCGTCAGCGAACTACCGCCATGCAGGTAGGAGACTTCGACTAAATTCTTGAGCACGCCATTCGCCGGGGCGAGATTTTGAGCGACCTGTTGGACGGTTTGCATGACCGCTTTGTTGGCGATCGGGTCGGATCCCTCCAACACCACTTTGAGTTTCGGCAGGGCAAATTCGATATATCCGTCTGTCTTGCCGTCCTGAAGCCGTTGTTCCGCCTCCGGAAGCGACGTTTGCTGCACGACAGCGTCGATTTCTTTGAATTTGTCCACAATAACCGGAGGGGCTTCCACCAGATCGATCGTCGATTTGGTATCACTGGTGGTGAAAACGAGACTTAAGAGCCACAAAACCAAAAGTGGGGCGACAAACAGCAGAGCAACCGTTCTCTTGTCGCGGATCACCTGCTTGACGATTCGTTTCGCCAATGCCCAAATTCTCATGCCGTTGCACCTCCAAAATGGAGAAACGCTTCTTCAATCGTGCTGGCTCCCGCTTGCTTTTTCAATTCACCAGGAGTTCCCATCGCGATTAAACGGCCTTCCCGCACCAGTCCCAGCCGGTCACAATGTTCCACTTCGTCCATAACATGTGTCGTGATCAGAATCGCTACTCCTTTTTGCTTCAGCCGCAAAAATTCTTGCCAGAAATCTTTGCGCAGGACCGGATCTACACCGACGGTCGGTTCATCAAGGATCAGGATTTCCGGCTCGTGCAGCAGTGCGATTGCCAGCGACAATCTTCGCTTCATGCCTCCCGAGTACGTGTGGACGGCACGCTTCGCATGTTCGGTCAACTGCACCAGATTCAATACGTACTCCAGCCGCTGTTTTCTTTTTTTCCTCGGCATGCCGAACAATTTGGCGAAAAAAAGCAGATTGTCGATCCCCGTCAGATCCTGATACAATGCGTCTGCCTGTGCCATGTAGCCAATCTTTGAGATCACCGACAAGGAGGGCATTTTGCTTCCCAAAACGGTCACTTCCCCGTCGGAATATTCCCCAATGCCGGCAATACTTCGAACCAGTGTCGTTTTGCCCGATCCGGAAGGTCCCAAAAGCCCCACGATTTCGCCTTTTTTTAAGTCGAACGTTACACCGTGCAACACTTTCCGTTTGCCAAATTGCTGTTCAAGCCGATTCACCCGGACAACCGCTTCATCAGTCATGTGAATCACTCTCTCCCTGTTGGAATCGATTCACTTTTTGCCTTGACACCGTACAGAAACAGATCGACCATGCGCCGGATTTCCGTTTCTTCGTCTTCACGCCAGAATACATCCGGATACACATTTCGAAGGACCACATAACCGGCCATCATACTCATAAAAATACGCAAGGTGGATACGGGATCCACTTCCCGAAACGTACCTCTTTCCACTTCTTCACGAATCATCCGGGTACCGATCTCGACAAATTTTGGCATCAGTTTTTCCCGAATCGGCTGCAGCAGTTCCGGATGAAAAGCCGCTTCCAACGCAATGGTTTTCAGCAGCGGCAGGTTGTCTTGCGCCAGGCGGATGCGGTCTCGCAAAAGATCTGCCAGGACATCCTCCACATTCCTGCCATTTCGGGATTTTATGTTTTTCTCGACCTCGTTCAGCACAAACGGGCGAAAAAACTTTACGAACAAAGGAAACAGTCCGATCAACAGATCTTTTTTCGTTTTGAAATAATTGAAAATGGTTCCCTCCGAAACGCCGGCTTCTCTCGCCACCTCACTCGTGCGGCTGGCGCTGAAGCCTTTTTCTGAAAAGACACGGATCGCAGCCTCCAAAATCTGCCAATGTTTTTCTGTCAGTTCCTCCGATTCGAAAGAAAACGAATCCAAGTCCTGTTCTTGAGGTGAATCTGGCTCCTTTTGATGATCGCTCACTTCGCGGCCTCCTTTGAATTGAGTGCTTACTCAATGATTGAGTGCTTACTCATAATATACTCCTCTTTTTACCATTGTGCAACAGAAAAATCCGGTGCCACTTGACGCGTGAATTCCCTGCCGGCACCGAGACACCGGTCAGCAGCCGTCAGATTTGGACGGTCAGGACTGTGTCCCCCGGTCTTTTTCCGTCAGCATACGGGGCTCAGGTTCGCAAATGAGTGATGGAATGGTATGATGAGGAAAAAGGGGGAGTGGCTGATGAAACGCTATTTCACCGTGGAGGAAGCGAACCGCCAGTTACCGTTGATCGAACCGTTGCTGATCTCGCTGCAACAGCTGAAACGGGAAATTTCCGCAAAAAATCGGGACCTGCAAGCTGCCAAAGCGGCGCTTGGAAGCGCGGCGGCGGAGGATGCGTTTTTTGCCGAAGAGGCGGAGACCGAGTTTTTGATGATGCAGGCCAACAGCCTGATTGCTAAAGTGCACGAGCACGGGGCTGAAATCAAGAGCGTCGATTTGGGGCTGATCGATTTTTACACGCTTGTCGATGGTAAAGAAGCGTATCTATGCTGGAAGCTGGGGGAGCCGCATTCGATCCGGTTCTGGCACGGGCTGTACGAAGGATTTGTCGGTCGCAAACCGATCTCCCTGCTGAAAAACGCGGAAGACCCGGAATGATGCTGTGATCAGGCGGTGAATGGAACACCCCCCGCAACAAAAATGGGGCACAGCAAGCGGAAATCGGTTCTGCCTTGCGCCATCCGCCTGTGTGCCCGTTTTTTTGATTACACGATCCGCACGTTATATTTGCGAAGCCAGACGTCAACCTGCGCCAGGTAGGCATACATTTGCGGTACGCTCATCAACTGGCCGTACCATGGCAGGTGAGTGGTGTCGGCGTCTGCCCGCAACAGGGAGCGAACTTCCTCAATGTCGACGATCTGCAGCAACGGGGAAGCCGGATCATCCAGGATGCCGGTCAGCCAATCCCTGACCGCTTTTGTATAAGCGGGGTTGTGGGTTTTCGGGTACGGGCTTTTTTTCCGGTAGAGCACATCTTCCGGCAGAATGCCCTGCATCGCACGGCGGAGGATCCCTTTTTCCCGGCCGTCACAGCTTTTCATTTCCCAAGGAATATTCCACACATACTCGACCAGCCGATGGTCGCAGAACGGCACGCGGCCTTCCAGGCTGGCAGCCATTGTCATCCGGTCCTTACGGTCGAGCAGTTGTGCCATGAACCAGTTAAAATTCAGGTAAAACATTTCACGCCGGCGCGCTTCCAACGGATCTTCCCCTGGCAGGCGCGGTACCTCGGCCAGTGTTTCTTCATACCGGCGGGCGACATATTCCTCCGGCCGAAAATAGTCCACCAGTTCCCGTTTCAGTAGTTGCGCCCGTTCGTGGGTTTTGCGCAGCCAAGGGAAGGTGTCGGCGTTCATCGCTTCCGGCTTGTGAAACCAGGGATAGCCGCCGAACAGTTCATCGGCGCATTCGCCTGACAAGACAACGGTCGTTCGCTTCTTGATCTCGCGGGCGAACAGGTAGAGGGAAGAGTCGATGTCTACCTGCCCCGGCAGATCCCGCGCATACACAGCTGTTTGTAACGCTTCTACAAGCTCGGGCGTATCCACCAGCACCGAGTGATGGTTGGTGCCGAACTGCTCGGTAACACGCTTGATCCAGGGTGTATCGGAGTTCGGTTGAAACTCATGCGCCTTAAAATACAGGTCGTTGTCCACATAGTCGATGCTGTAGGTGTCGATCGGGCCGCGTCCTTGACGGCGGTAGGCGAGAGCGGCCACCGCCGTAATCACGCTCGAATCGAGTCCGCCTGACAGCAGGGTGCCGAGCGGCACATCGGATACGAGCTGCCGTTCGATCGAGTCGATCAGCAATTCGCGCACCTTGGCCACAGTCGTGTCAAAATCGTCTTCATGCGAATGGCATTGCAGTTTCCAGTAGTGCCAGCTGCGGAGACCGTTCCGGTCGAGCAGCAGGCAGTGCCCCGGCCGTACTTCCCGAATCCCTCGAAACACCCCGTGCCCGGGCGTGCGGGAAGGCCCCAGCGCGAAAATTTCTCCCAATCCCTCCGCATCGATGACCGGTTCTACCGCGGGGTGCGCGAGCAGCGCTTTCAGTTCGGAACCGAACAGGAAAGAGCCGCCTTGTTCCATGTAAAAAAGAGGTTTCACGCCAAAACGGTCGCGCGCCAGGAACAGGCGCTGGTCAGGCTCGCTCCAAATGGCGAACGCAAAGATGCCGTTCAGTTTCTCGACACAGCCGGGTCCCCATTCGATGTAGGAGGTCAGCAGAACCTCCGTGTCGGAGTAGGAGCGGAACGAGTGGCCCCGCGCCAGCAGTTCCTGCCGCAAGTCTTCCGTATTGTACAACTCTCCGTTGTAGACGATCGTATAGGAAAAATCACCCAAATGCCGGGTCATCGGCTGGGCTCCTCCCTCCGGATCGACAACCGTCAAGCGGCGATGCCCCAACGCGGCCCGCGGTGAGAGCCAGTACCCGCACGCGTCCGGTCCGCGAAAGCGAAGCGTTTCCGTCATCGATTCGAGGATCGGCTTCTGTCCGCGCAAATCCTGCCGCCAATCTATCCATCCAGTGATTCCGCACATCGCAACCATCACCTCACAGTACGAATCAAAAATGCCCCATGCGCATGACGGTTTCGTCATGTCATGGAGCATACTATGCGGCTGCCTGGGCAGACGTCACGGATTCGTGACGATTTGCTCAAATTTGAAACTTTTTCACCAGATTGGACAGTTCATCCGCCATGTCCGACAGGGCGGACGCGGACGCGGCCATCTCTTCGATCGAGGCCAACTGTTCTTCGGTGGCGGCCGAAACGTTTTGCGTTTCGCTGGCGGCCGCTTCTGCCACTGCCGCGATCGAATGGACGGCTTCGGACGCTTGTGCCGTAAGAGCTGTCATTTGTTGCACGGCGTCCAATACATGTTTCATTTCGTCCGCCACTTCCCGGATCGAATGCTCGATTTGTTCAAACGATACACCCGCGTGATGTACCACCTGAATCCCGATTGCCACTTCCCGCGTGCCTGTTTCCATCGACTCGACCGCCGCCCGGGTGTCCGCCTGAATATCGGCAATCAATTGGGCGATTTGTTTCGCCGACTGGGAGGATTGTTCGGCCAGCTTGCGAACTTCGGCGGCGACGACCGAAAATCCGCGCCCGTGCTCCCCAGCCCTCGCCGCTTCGATCGCTGCGTTCAACGCCAGCAGATTGGTTTGCGAGGCGATGCCGGTGATTGTTTCGACGATTTGGCCGATTTGTTCCGACCGTTTGCCCAAATTTTTAACCGCATCGGCCAATCCGGTCACTTTTTCGTTGATCGAGTTCATTTGCTGCACCGCTTTGTTGATGGCGAGGTTGCCTTCGTGCGCTTTTTCCGACGTTTTCATGGCGGCGGTCGCGACGTGCCGGGCCGTTTCCGAAATTTTCCCGACGCCTGCCGACATGCCAGCAAATGTCTGGGCCGTTTCGCTGACGGTGCGGACTTGTTTATCGGTGCCGGCTGCCACTTGCTGGATGGCGTGGGCGATCTGCTCGCTCGCCTGATTGATGTGTGTCGCGCCTTCCGTCAACCGTTCCGCCGCTTCCGCCACTTGCTCGGAACTCGATTTGACCTGCCGGATCAGGTCGGCAAGATTGCGTTTCATCTGGTTGAACGTCGAGGCGAGCGTTCCGATTTCGTCCTGGCTGCCGACCATGACGTCCTCGGCTGCGAGGTTGCCGGCGGCGATTTGTTCGGCCGCCCGGGAGATGACGGTCATCGGTTTGAGGATCATCCGCGACATGACGAGTCCGATCACGATCGACAAAGCAAACGCCAAAACGCTGAGAACCAGTCCGGTCGCAATCGTGGCGTTGACCATTTTTTGGTTGGCGGTGTTCCCTTCGTTCATCAACGTTTGCTGGCTGCTGGCCACCTGGTCCGCTTTGGTCGACATGTAAGTCACCAACGGAACCACTTCCCGGGCGAGGTCCATCGCTTTCTCCCGCTCTCCGGTGTCCATCAGTTGAATGATCTGGTCGGACATTTGCTTGAACCGTTTGTTCAGATCGGCCATGATTTGCAGCGACCTTTTGTGTTCCTCCAACTGTGTCAGTTCAGAGGTTTGCTTGATCAGTTGGTCGAGCTTTTCGTTTTCTTTTTGTATATTTTTCATCGCGGTGTAATCGCGCGTCAGCACGTAGGTCAGCAGGTCGCTGCTTTGCGAGGCGGCGTTGATCTGAATGTCTTTCGAGTTGACGAGGATCACCGCCCGCCGGTCGAGTAAATCACTGTAGCCGTTCTGGATTTTTTTCAGATTGTAGAACGAAAGCGCGCTGGTGATGGCCAGCAAAACGGCAACGACCAAGAAGCCGCCGGTCAGTTTTTTCGAGAGGGACAGTTGTTCAAGCGCTTTCCATGAAAATGTCCGCCTGCTGTTTGGTGGTTTGCTGCTGCGGGCGGCAAATGTATTTTTTATCTGTTTAGCATAATCATAAAAAAATGAAATCTTCATCCATATTCCCCCACCATAGTCAAAATCGCATGTCTCCCCAGAAAATTCGACGGGTTGGCGGGAGATTCCTGTCTGCACATCTACCTGGTTTGCGAACGGGCCACCCATTTTGCTGTTTGGTTGAAGTGACATGAGAGCTTGCTCATTCGAGTTTCGTGCGATATGTTGGGATGGAGGAGGGAAGCGGTATGTTTTTGTACAGGCTTGAAGCAAGCGGACAAGGGTTTCCGCCCCTGTCGGTGATCGTACTGGCGGAATCGGATGAGCAGGCGTTTTTGCATGCGCAGGCTCAGATTGAACGGGATTTTCTCGGATCGATTGCGATCCAGGAGTTTGTATTGGTCCAGAAAAAACCGGTGGTTGCGGGGCAGGCGTATACGGTGGAGAAAAGATTGGATCAGGAGGAGGGGTAAAAGGACAAGTACAGGTACTTCATAGAGTTTTCAATATACGAAAGAGGGGCCGGCTGCCGCTGCCGAAAAATGCAAAAAGGCTGAGCAGTGATTTGTCTGCCAAGCCTTTTTACAAAGTACTTTTTGCACAAGAATCAACTGTCTGTCAATAATGTCCAAGGGTACGAAGGCGGTTACACACTTGTTGTGCGGTTTTCCGTTGGGGACAGGCTGGTTCCCGCCTCAATCCGCTGTTCTTTTAGAATGAGTGAAGAAAGGGCGGCGACGGCGGACGCGAGCGCGAAAAACACGAATACCATGCGGAAGTCCTGCGTCCCGTTGGGGCCCACTTTCACCAGATAACCGGCAACCAGTGGCGACACGAACGACCCCATTTGGCCGATGCCGTTGGCCAATCCGGTCGCGCCACCAACGACCTCTTTTGGATACCGTTTCTGGATATAGGCGTAGATCGAGCCAAAATTTAGGTTAATGAAAAATCCGGACAGCAGCAGCATGGTGAGCAGCAGGCCGGTTTGTTCCTTTCCCACCGTACCCAGAATCCAAAGCACCGGAATGCAACCGAGATACGCGATCAGAGCGACCGGCTTCATCCGGTGGAACACTTTGTCCATCAGCCATCCGCCTAGCATCATCGCGAAGAACGCCACAATATAGGGTGCTGACGCGAAAAATCCCATTTTTTTGATGTCCATGCCATGCTGCTGCACCAAAAATGACGTCAACCAGGTGGTGCTCCCCCAATATACAGCCAATTGACAGAACAGCGCGACGCAATACACGTAGAAATGACCGTCCTTCAGGAAGACGGCGTAATTTTTATTCCTGCTGTCCTTGCCGGAATCGTCTCCGGCGGCGGCTGTACCGGTCACCAAGATGTGGTCATATTCCTCCTGCCGAAGTCGGCCTTTGGCGAGCATCTCTTGCGGCGAATCCGACACAAAATACCAGAGTGCCCACATTCCAATCAGACCGGGCAGTGCGAGGAAATAGAACACCGGACGCCACTGGCCTGCAAAGAAATAAGCGGCGAGACTGGTGACCAGAACGGGAACGATCGCCGGCGCAACCGCCCAAGATGTGGCAAAGAACGAGGTGGCGCGGCCCCGTTCCGTAACCGGGAACCAGTTGTTGATCGTTCGTACCGCGGGTGCGAAATGATGCCCTTCGCCGAGCCCCAACCCGATGCGAAGCGCGATAAATTGCCCGAAACTCTTGACGGCGCCGGTCAGTGCGGTGATGGCGGTAAACACGAGGATCGCGCAGTTCATGACGCGCTTGGAACCGAACTTGTCTGCCAGAAAACCGGCCGTTACCTGCGCCAGGGCATACGCGAAGAAAAACACGGAAGCGAGTTGCCCCACTTCGACTGGCGTCAGGTTCAGATCTTTCTGGATATAAGGCAGAAACGTAAGTACCGACAGTCGGTCGAAATAGTTGATGATGTAAAGCAGCCAGACAATCAGCAGGACGATGTGCCGGTATCCCCATGCTTTCTTTGCAATTTCTTTCATGCAATCCCCTCCTGTTCGTTCCAGAATCGTCGAAAAATTAAAGCAAAGAGCATGCCAATCGTTTTAGTGCCGATTTGTACGGAAAAACGCGAGAGTGATGCAATTTTGCATCAAAATTTCGAAAATAATAAAATTTGAATATCAAGTTAGCTCCGCTAAGGTCATGATGTGAGCTTCTGGTAGGTGATGGTGTCGGTTGAAACACAGGCTGTCAGCAGTCGATTGAACAACTGGCCTTCAAACCGTCTGCGGTTGGTGCGGAAGCAAAATTCATCCAAATACGATTGCAGGTGCTTGGAAGCCAAGCCATGGTAAGTACCGCCGATAAACGCTTTGGCATTGGAAATCATCGTGTGCAGCCATTTCAGATGATCGGGGTTTTCCTTGGCGTTAAACTCGAGCGGCTGGTGATCGTAAC
>NZ_AQXL01000079.1 GCF_000376225.1 Effusibacillus pohliae DSM 22757 | reverse complement strand
AGATAAGAGCGTCATCTTTCCGCCCGCGCTTGCCCAAGTCTACCGTTACAGCCCTTGGCGGCTTTGGATTTCGTTGTGTGTAGGCAACTCATCCGACTGTAACGGCCTCAAATTGGGTTCGTGTACCTCAAGCCGTGCGTTTGCCTCCGGCTTCCTTCAGATTCCGCCTCGCGACGGACACCCTTGCCCTTGGCTACGGTAGGCGCTCGCCAGCCCCCGTTCGGGACTCTCACCCTAGAGATGACGCCCATGCTGGGCGTACTACAAAACGAAAGGGCCACGCGCGCGATGGCCCTTCTCAACCTGTTTGATTCGTGAATTCCGTTTTTCAACCGCCGCTCCTACGGAACGAGCAGGATGAACAGAACAAAGATGATCAGGAACACAACGGCCCAGCGGGTGTAGGCGCCGAACACAGCGTACATTGCAACCCCCCCTTTCGATCCGGTTGCTTTACCTTATGTACGTCCACTTTCTGGCGAAACGGCCCTTACCCAGATGGAATCGGCAACTCGATTTTTGTCGGTCGGCACCCCACGGCGAACATCCAAATCATTCATTGGTAGTTCCGTGCAAGGATACACGCCGTTCCGTGTCCTACCCGCACTTCATAACGTAAATCAACCGGGTACAAGGAGGGGAATCATGCACAACATCGCATCAATCCGTAAAACATGCGCAAACTGTGTCGGGGGGTGGGTGCAATTTCAAACGCCGTGGGGCACTCACCAGGGCATTGTCCAGCACGTGTCGAATGACGGAATGCTGGTTCGCGTTCCACGTCAATACGCACCGGCTCTCGCTTCCACAACAATCGACCCGAAAACCGATCGGCAGCAATCGCTCGATCCAGCACTGGCACAGTGGGGGTATCCCTACGCGGCTGGCTATCCAAACGGGTATGGGTGGTGGGTCGGCCGTTGGTGGTGGTGGTGGGTCGCGTTTGCAGCGATTTTGGCTCTTGCATTTTTGTGGTGGTAACCAAACAGAGTCGATTGAAGGCCGGGCGGGCTCCCCGGCCTTTGTCCTGTTCGTCCGGACGGATTCGATCCACAGGTCAGGTCGTGACAGCTGCAAGACCCAACTTTTCACGGATCGTGCGTTTGATTGCCTGCTTGCACGCATCCAGATCGGTTGCATCAAGGCTGATGAAATCGCCCACATATTGCGACATCGTGTATTGGTAGCGGGGGTCGTAATACTTCACCAGCAGCAATTCGGCCAGTTCCGCGTACCGCTTCTGTTCGAGCGCTTCCCATGCGAACCGGCGGTCGGCTGGCGGCAATTTTTTCTCGATCGAGCGCAACGCCCCCTTCACCTTCTCCTGAAACTCCGGATCGTCGACCACATACTGGTCCAATGTCCGCTGAACCCGTATGTGCAGGGGGGCCTCCAGCAAAATGTGCAGCCCGTGGTGCTTCGCTTCCACCAGAAAATCAGGCATGTTCACCCGGCCGATCCGCTTGCTTTCCGCTTCCATAATCAAGTAGGAGCTGTCCTGCAACTCCTCCAGCCGCTGCAGCAGCAGCGAATCAAACATCCGCTGGTTCCGGGGCTGTTCACCGATTGAACCAAACGCCGACCCTTTGTGGCCAGCCATTCCCTCCAGATCCAGGACAGGTTCCCCGTCTGCCGCCAACCGTTGCAACAACTGCGTCTTGCCGACACCGGTCATTCCGTGAATCACAACGCATTTTGCCTTCAACTGAAAATCGGCCAGCCGCTGTTTGACGGTTTCCCGGTAGGCCCGGTAGCCGCCCTCCAGCCGAAGCGCCGGAATCCCCATCAGATCCAGCACGGTCGCCACGCTCTTGCTGCGCATACCGCCGCGCCAGCAATAAACGACCGGCTGTTTGCCGGCGGACGCCTCTTGCACCGCCTTCACTAGTTCCGGCAGTTTGGCCGATGCAAGCCTGAGGCCCAGTTCTTTTGCCTGTTCCGGGCTGATCTGCTTGTACACCGTCCCCACCTGCGCCCGCTCCTCGTTGGTGAACAGCGGAATGTTAACGGCACCGGGAATGTGGGACTCCTCGTACTCGCCTTCCGAACGAACATCGATCAGCACGACATCTTTTTTCTTTTGAACATCTGGATATGCCACATCGCGAACCATCTGTTGCTCATCCTTTGGGCGTGTGAAGTGCCAACCGTTTCATCTTCCCCATTATAACCGAAAAACGGGATGCCAGCGACTGCCGGTACGTACACCCTGACCGCACGTTTCATACAATGTGGTATATCAGCGCGAAGGGGTGTCTTCCTTGCCGCAACGTCTTTTGAAAGCTGGCGTTTTCCTCTATTTGCTGGTCGTGTTTATCGGCAGTTTCATCTGGATTGGGCTGCTGAAGAGCGGTCTGTTCGACAGCTTCCAGATCGCCCGTATCCCCCTGTCGCTGCTTCGGAACTACCAATACTATGCATTCTCCGGCACGATCGGTGGCACACTGTACTGCCTACGGCTGTTCTATTGGCATAACGTGCATAACAAGCTGAACATCCACAAATGGTGGATCTGGTATGTGCTGCGTCCGATCATGAGCGGGGGCACCGCGATTATGATGGTGATTCTGTTTCAAAGCGGCATTCTGCTGGTCAACGTGGCCGACCTGGTGCCTGCGAAAATCGGGCTATCGTTCCTGATCGGATACGGGTTCGGCAAGGTGATGGATAAACTGGACGTCCTGACAGAAACATTTTTTAACGGTCAAACGGATGCCGGAACGCGACCAGCCGAGCCCGCCAAATCCATCTCCGGCCAGCCGGCCGCAAACGGCAATGGATCCCAAAATCCCGACCAGCCGATCCAACAAATCAGACAGTAGCCGGTTCAAGGAGCCGGCTTACGCGAAATAGTTCGCGATTTCCCCGAGCACGGTCTTCTGCGGATCTTCCGCCGCCTGTTGCTGGCAGGACTCGACAAAATCCGCAAACGACCCCTCGGGGATTTCGATTGTAACCCCCCGTTCTGTGTCGTCAAAATCATCTCCGCAGCGAATCACCAGCTGCTCAGGTTCTTCCACCAGCAGTTCCCACGCGGCTTTCCGGAACGCCACATCAAAACCGCGGCCTTCATGCCGGACGCCGGTCACCACGAATGCCCCCTGCGCGTCCCTCGCCGCCGCCCAACGGATCGACAGGCCGCTGAACCGCTCGCCGAGTCCCTGCCATTTTTCAATAAACACAGCCGCTTCCGGTATATGCACCAGCAACCGCTGCTGGTCGAGCCGGATGCTCTTAGGCTGATACAACATGTCCATCCCTCCCGGCCTATTATAGAATACCCGAATGGAAACTGCTATAATGGGGAGTAGCGAAACCGAGGTGACCTGCATGGCGAAGAAGAATCGTTCGCGTCCGATGCCGAACCCGTCCGCTGAACAAGACAAACCGGCGACGCTGAAAGATGTTTTACGCCCGGAAGTGGTCGAACAACTGAAAGCCCAGCAGGTGGAACTGCAAGCGGCGGAAGAGCGCCGCAAGGAAGAACAGCGGCGGCAGGCGGAGGCGGCCCGCAAAGCGGAACTCAAAAGGCTGGAAAACGACTTCGAATATCTGTTTAACCAAAGCAATCTGGACTGGCAGAAGTTTAAATAATACATATAAGGTGATGGAGATGGATTGCATTTTCTGCAAGATTGTGAAAGGCGAAATACCTTCGAAAAAAGTGTATGAAGACGAGTACGTGCTGGCGTTTCACGACATCAACCCGATCGCGCCAGTACACGTGCTGACCATCCCGAAGAAACACATCGTCTCCTTGCTGGACATCAAGCAAGAAGACAAGGAACTGGTCGGCCATTTGCACCTCGCCCTGCAAAAAGTGGCGAAGGAAATGGGCATCGACGGGTCCGGATTCCGCGTCATCACAAACATCGGCCCGCATGGCCAGCAAACGGTGTTCCACCTGCACTACCACCTGATCGGCGGGCGGCAGCTCGAGTGGAAGATGTAACACGGGGGCATCGAATGAAACCGGAAAAACGGCTGAGTCAGATGACGAAAGAAGAGTTGCAGGAAGAAATGGAGCAGTTGAAGCAACGCGGACTGGAGCTGTTCGAGGCAGGCGATTTCGAGCAAGCGATGGTGCTCCGCACCCGTTGGTATCTGGCCGCTTCCTACCTGATGAACCCGCGGACGATCGAGATCGGCGGTCAATATTTTGTTGAAGGGGAACCCGGCGGCGTCTTCACCGTCTCCCATTTGGACGGCGTGATGGCGCACGGCACCATGTCCAACAAACCGGGCCCGGTCGCCTACCCGATCGCCATGCTGACGAAGGATCCGCTGCTCGATTGACACATACACCCTCAGCCCCAGTGACTAACAGAATGACGCGCAAGCCGCCGGTTTGCCAAACAACAGGCTGTCCCAGGAGGGGTGGCCTGTTTGGGCTAGGTTCGTTTTTTCTCAACTTTGTCAGCGCTTCACCGTATTACAAGAAAGGTATGTGCGCATTAGCGTTCTGTAAGATAAAACTGAACCCAAGGATGTTTTCCGCAGTGCCGGTCAAAGTTTTGCACATGAACCCGTAACAATCCAATTCACCAGGATCCAGTTTGGCCCGCATACGCGCTTTTGTTTCATTAATAAGTCGCCGCTGCTCCACTGATCAATGGGCCCACTCAGCTTTTGTTCTTCGCAACCACTCCCCAGTGTCAAGCAGCGGACGAAGCTTGTTATAAACGGCTGCATGGTTTTTCGACAATTCCTCCACAACTTTTGGTGGGATGTATACACCATCCAGAATGGATTGAACGAATTCAGCTTCAAAAACGCCACCCTTGACCATATGGACAAGGATGTCCGTATCTGAAATCACCGCTGCCACATATATCGATTTGCTCATTGGTCATAACCAACTTCCGGAATCCTGTCCAACAAACTGGGAAGCCGCAACAATCGACGCCACTGTTCCGGACCGCACACATCATGTCCTGTCCCACCTCTGCTACTCAACCTTATAAAATTTGTCAAGCAGTCACATACTGGTAGATGTGTGTTTATTGTAACCAAATTCGCTGACCAATGGGAGGTACCCCATGCGATTCGGCAAAATCGGGCTGTTCTGCAGCGTGCTGCTGCTCGCTGACGCTGGTCAGACACTGGCGTCCGGTAGCGATGCGCCCGTAAGGCAGCCGGTTCCCGATTTGATCCTTCAGGACCAGATCCTGCAGCAGCAAGTGAAACAAGTTCATCAACAACTGATCAACACCATCGACCAAATCAAACAGATTGACAGCCGAACCCAAAAGACGAACAGCGGCCTGCAGGCGGCGGAAGCGGAGCAAACCATCCGGACGATGACCGAGCGGTACACGATCGTCTACCTCACGCTGGCGGCCGCATTGGAAAGCTCCACATGGCCAGCACTGGCGGTTGAACAACAGAAACAAAGCGATCTCGCCCTGCGCAACCGGTTGGTCCAAGAGAAAGCGCAACTGGAGACGAAGGAGAAACAGCTTTCCCGGACTGCCCGAACCGTTTCGGACCAGATCACCAAAGCGACCGGCGTTTCGCACCGACAGGGGGCGATCGACAATCTCAATCTGGAACAATTGGCCGGACTGCTGGCGTGGCCCGTTCCGTCCACCAAAGAGGTGTCATCCGAATACGGTTGGCGGGAGTTGAACGGGGAGATCGAGTTCCACGGCGGGATCGACGTGGCGGCCGAACTGGGCGATCCGATCCACGCGGCGGCGGACGGCGTTGTCCTGTTCGCCGGACCCGCGCAGGGATTTGGCAATTGGATCGTCATCCGCCACGAGTCCGGTTTGATGACTGTCTACGGACACATGTACAAAACGGGCATCCAGGTCCGCCCCGGCCAGAAAGTCCGGCAGGGCCAACCGATCGGCCGCGTCGGAGCGGCCGGGGAGTCGTACGGCCCGCACCTGCACTTCGGTGTGGCGACCGGATTCAAAGACGGGCTACTGGAAACGGTCAACCCCTGGAGTTTCCTGCAAAGATAACCCGCCGGGGATGTGCCCCGCCTGACTCGTCACATTTCATACATTTGGATGCTTTTGGAGATTATAAGGAGCAAAGGAGGGGGAATGCGATGAGCACTCCTTACTTGTGTCCAAATTGCAGGAGCAACCGCACCCGTTTTGCCATTTTGGAACAGGTACCGCAGTATGTGAAAATGGACCCGGAGACGGGCGAAATTCTCGAACACTACGAGCAGGGCGAGCTGGAGCCGTTCCATTTGCCTTACCAGGGAACCCGGCGGCGAGTGGCGTGCGGCGCCTGCGGACTGGTGGAAGACGAGAAAACGTTTATCGCTCTGGCGCAAACCCAACCCCGCATTCCGAAGTAACCGGATTCCTTTTTCCAACATTCCTTCGACAGGGCGGCGGTCGCCGCTCTTTTTCATTCGCTTTTTCGCAAGTATTGTTGTTTTTGTTGTACCGATCCTCGATCGTGCAAAAATGCTCTACTGCCTGGCAACAAACCGCAAACAATAAATAGGTCACCCAAGTTGCATGGCGACAGAGGACCCCATCTTGCGGCTCAGGTGACATCCGGAAGATCACTTCAACAGATTCGGCAGCCACATCGACATCGCCGGAACAGATGACCGGCAGCAGCAGTGCCCAGACTCCCTCCCGCAGCGCTTTCACTCTGTCAACCCAGGTGATCTGTTCCACGCCGACGCCGTAAATCACCATCGGAATCGACGGCGGGACGGACGTTCGCCCCGATCGCGGCGATCCGCTCTCGATCCCGATACAGTTCGGGATCGAGCATCACTTGATATTTCGCCCGAATCCATTCGGGCAGAGGCCACCATAACTCCTCCGTAATGACGATCGACATCGTGCCCCCTCCCTTTCTCGACGATCCACATCTTGTTTCACCCGGTTCCGCAGTTTGCCTGCGGGTTGCAGCGACTTTTGGCTGGTGGGCTTCTTCTGCAGCTTGGTGGACTTCCCACCGCTTAGCGTTTGATCCGGAACTTGATCAGCTTTCCACGTCTCAGCGCTTGATTCGCATGCGAATCGATTGTTCCACTCGGGTCAGATGAGCGAGCATCCGATGTTTCGCCTGTTCGCTGTCTTTTTGTTTGATCACCTGAAAAATCGCCTGATGATCCGCCAGCGACCGCTGCGGCCCGCCCTCGATCGCCAACGATTCCATGCGGCTTTCGGACAAGAGGTCAAGCATCGTCAGCATCAGCCGGATCAGTACCAAATTTTGCGAAGCCTGTGCCAGCGCCACATGGAACTGGGCATCTCTTTCGCCCAGGATCTGCAGATCGTCGACGTGCAGGCCCGCGTCATCTAGAATCGTTTGAACCGCACACGTTTGACGGAGCGCTTTCCCGATTGTACGCGCTGTTTGCCCAAGCCTGCCTGTCGCCCTGGAGCAAGATGGACGGAGACAAAATCGAACCGGTCGAGTGGGACGTGATCGACAATCCGTTCGCATCGCTCGTTCTGATTCAGCCGGTACAAGGGAAAGCCGCAATTCCGGACGGTATCGGAATCGGAGTGGAGTTGGACCGGTCGATCATCGAACAATACCGCTGGGACGGTAGCCGGTACGTGTAACGCAGCAAACCGATCGGAACATGATCTGAATTAGCATGCTTTATACGTAAAATAAACAATCGCAATTTCTCATTCACCTCGCTCCGTTCTATGCTTAAGGCACATCCCGTTTTTCAAGCGGAGCCAGCGAAAGGGGTATGTGTCTATTGCAACACACGGTGCTTTTCCTGAAAAAGAAAAAACCCCTGCAGATCGGCATGGTGCAGGGCATATGTTTGACTTTGCTGCTGGCGGTGGCGGCGAAAGTGCTCGTCGGATTTCCGTTCCTGTCCATCCTTGGGCAGCTGGTAATCGCGATTCTGCTCGGCATGAGCTGGCGGACGGTGATGGGCATTCCGGAGACTGCCGCGTCCGGCATCTCGTTTGCCGGCAAGCATCTGTTGCGAATCGGCATTATTTTGCTCGGCATGCGTTTGAACCTGTCTGACATCGCGCAGGCAGGTCCGAAAGTTCTGGCGCTTGCCTGTGTCAATCTTGTGTTTACGATTTTTTCGGTGTATTGGATTTCGAAATGGTTTCAAGTGGAAAAACGGCTTGCCCTGCTGAGCGCAGTCGGCACCGCCATTTGCGGAGCGGCGGCCGTCGCCGCGATCGCCCCGCAGTTGAAAAGCAAGCAGGATGAAATCGCGGTCGGTGTAGCGTCCGTCGCCATCCTCGGCACGATTTTTACGGTTGCCTATACGCTGTTGTATCCGCTACTCGGGTTGAATGACGTCGCTTTCGGCATCTTTGCCGGCGCTACACTGCATGAGGTGGCGCATGTGGTGGCCGCCGCCGCTCCCGTCAGCGCCGCCGCCGTCGACATGGCCGTGATCGTCAAACTGACTCGCGTTGCTCTGTTGATTCCCGTTGCACTGCTCATCGGAATCATCGTCAGCCGGTCCGAGTGGAGCGCAGGCGACGATCGGACCAAGGACGGCGACCGCACCAGGGGAGGCGACCAGGGGGACCGGCCCCAGCGGCGTAACCTGGCTCAACGAGGCGACCTCACTGAGCCCGGGAAGCGAAGGGACCGCACCGTACTTCGGACGTTGAAGGACCTGCCGATCCCTTGGTTCATCGTCGGCTTCCTGGTGATGAGCGCCGTCAACACGCTTGGCATTTTTTCACAGCAGACGGCAGCATCGGTCGTCAATCTCGCTTATTTTCTGATCGCCATGGCGATGGCGGGTCTCGGCCTGAACGTCGATGTTTCGGTGCTGCGCCGTTGGGGAGCCCGCACGATCGCCGGGGGGTTTATTGGGTCGTTGTTGTTGTCGGTGCTCGGGTTTGTGCTGGTAAAAGCGTTCAGGCTGTAGCCCCTGTTAGCTGATGTACAATTCTGCAAACGGATTCAGCGCTTTCTCACGGTTGAAGGATTGCGGAAGCAAATTCGAATCGAATTCAAAACAGGATTCAAAGAAACGAACAGCACCAACGGATACCAGTTGATGAATGTTCCAAAACAGTTCGCGCGCTTTTGTGCCGCTCCAGTTTGGCGGCAGCAAATCGAGCGGAAAACCCGGATCCTTAAACAGGAATTTCCGGTACTCGTGCACCAGTTGCGTGCGTGCAATGAAACTTTCGCGATCTGTCAACGTAGCGTTCCAAGCCGCTTCTTTCAGTTCTTCGTATTTGCTGCCATAGATTTCGATAAAATGGTCATATTCCTTCCCGATTTCTTCCAGGTCCCACCCGCGTTCGATGATTTCCTGATTCTCGTGGGAAACGACCGAGCTGGAACTGAACAGAAACGTATAGGGTTCCAACCTGTAAGTTTTCACAATTTCCATGATTTGCTCTTCCAGCGGATTCGGACTGACCCAGGTACTATTAGAAATCAGTCCGAATCCTGTCCAGGACAGTTCCTGGCGCAACTGGTTTCGCAAATCCCTTTTTTCTTCCGGTACGGAATAAGTGAAAATCCGCCAAAATCCATCCCATCTGTGGTTCCGAATGGCATACACTCGCCGTACCCCGTCTTCCACCCTGCGCTTTGCCTTGTCCGTAAGTGAATAAAAGCTTTTGTTCCCTGAACGCCGGGCTTTCAACAGACCTTGATTGACCATGCGGAAAACGGCTCCTCTGACGGATGACTCCGATATCCCGAATTCTGCCATCAACCGGATCAGGCTCCCGATCCAGATTTCTCCTCCATAATGTTGAATAAAGTCCCCATATAACGTAAATACTAAGGATCTTGGTTTCATCCGTGTCACCTGCAAAATATTTTTACAAACCATTTTGTTATCAGGTTATTGTAAAAAATCATCTTTTTCAAGCCTGATGTATCCGATTGTAGCGACCGGTAGTGTGGGGCGAGTGATTTCAGAGGATGATGGTGATGCGGGAAGCCGCTGAATTGCTTCAGCCTAAGAGAACTGAAAAAAGGGGGGCTACGTCACCACGCATTCCCCCAGCGGATCCATTAGAAGAAGTAGGAAGAATAAAATGTGTAAATGCCACAAAGTCACTGGTCTTTGGCATGATTCGGCACCGCCAGAAGACACTAACCATCCCCCAGCCAATTGTTCATCGAGATCCTCCAAGATCTAAAAAAGGCTCAAAGCGATGTGTACAACCGGCTTTCTCCTGCGCATCCTGCTCCAGAATTTCTCGTACAGAATCTGGTATAGGGACGGCAGCCAGCCGATCGCCCTCACGCTTCACCCAACCGCGCAGTTCGTATCCGCAGCCCGTTCTCGCGTCTCCCCGATAAACCTCATGGGACAGTTTGATCGTTTTTCGATTAATTTCCTGAACGACCGTTCTGATTGTGATGATATCGTCGTAAAAGAGCGGCTTTTCAAATGTGCATCTAGCGTCCAGCATAGGAAGGATCACCTGATGTTTCTCCTCCAGTTCCGACGGAGCCAGGCCAACGGAGCGAAAGAACTGATGACCGGCAATATCGAACCACTTGAAATAATTCGGATAGAATACGATACCCGCCTTGTCCGTATCCCCCCAATGGACCCGCAATTGAATTTCATTTCGTCTCACATTATTCCCTCCGATGATTGTTTGGAAACCCAGCCGCAAACATTTGACTATTCAGACTCCAATCTGGACACCGCTGGCTCTCTCCCGCAGCTTGAAACGCTGTATCTTGCCTGTCACCGTTTTCGGCAGTTCATCGATAAATTCGATGATGCGGGGATATTTATAGGGTGCCAAATCCTGTTTCACGAATTGCTTCAATTCTTCTTCCAGACTTTCGGACGGGGCGACTCCCTGCTTAAGCACAATATACGCCTTCGGATAAACCAGATCATTTTCATTCGTGATTCCAATCACCGCAGTTTCCAATACCGCATCGTGTTTAAGCAAAGAGTTTTCGATTTCAATCGGGGACACCCAAATACCGCCAACTTTTATCATGTCGTCGGAACGTCCGCAATACCAAAAATATCCATCTTCATCAACGTAGTACTTGTCGCCCGTATGAAACCATTCTCCATAAAACTTGCGCTTGTTTTCCTGATGCATGTTCCAATATCCATGGGTAATGCTGTCGCCTTTGATAATCAAATCGCCTATTTCGTTGGCAGATAATTCGAGCCCGTGTTCGTTTACAATTTTGGCCTCATATCCAGGCACCACCTTGCCGGAGCTTCCTTCCTTCACTCCACCGATCGTATTGGAAATGAAAATATGCAGTGCTTCGGTGGAACCGATACCGTCCAGGATGTCCACCTCATACAACTGCTTCCACTTTCGCATGATCGATCCGGAAAGCGCTTCTCCGGCTGAAACGCAAACGCGAAGCGAAGACAGGTCATATTGCCTGCCGGAACGTTGGGCAAAATCGATCATCGATGCATACAAAGTCGGTACGCCAAAAAAAATCGTAGGCTTGTAAGTTTCGATCGTTTCGAACACCTTCTCCGGCAGCACCCGGTCCGGCATCAATACGGTCGATGCGCCCAATCCCAGCGGAAAATACATGCCGTTCCCCAATCCGTAGGCAAAAAAAAGCTTGGAAGCGGAAAAAGCAATATCTTCCTCCGTCATTTTCAACACGTTCCGCGCGTAACTGTTCAAAGCATATTCCATATCGTGCTGCAGGTGAATGACGCCTTTCGGATTCCCGGTACTGCCGGAACTAAACAGCCAGAAAGCGGCATCATCGGCACAGGTGGCGGCTGTCTCAAGACGATCGGTGGCATGCTCCAGCAAGCTCCGGAAGCTTGTAAGCGTTTTCCCCTCTTCCACATGGAAAGCGGATATATCGTGATTATCGATTAAAACGACATGTCGCAGATAGATAAACCGGTTTTGCAAATGCTCAATCGATTTCCAAAGTTCGGCGTGCGCAATCAGCACTTTCACCCGGCTGTTGTTAAGAAAATACTCATAATCAGGCGGGTTCAGCATCGTATTGACCGGAACCGGTACCGCACCAATCTTGAAGTTGTGTCCGGTATTATGTGTAAAAAGGATCTGAAATAGGAAGAGTCATTTCAATCCTCTTTTTGGGAATCATGGAGTTTGTCTACAACAATATCCCAAGGAGGAATCGAAATGACTCACTTCCATCTTACCCTTTCCGCAGAAGAATTACACCAACTGCTTACAACACATGGCAAACTGGCTCCATCTCTCATGCAGTCGTTTTTGAACCAACTCTTACAGAAGCAAGCATCGGAGCAGATCCAAGCGGAACCCTACGAGCGAACCCATGAACGCACCACGTATCGCAAC
>NZ_AQXL01000078.1 GCF_000376225.1 Effusibacillus pohliae DSM 22757 | reverse complement strand
TTACCCGGCCTCCACCCCTTGAGAGGTAGAACGAAGGAATGTAAGGGCATCGACCCAGGGAGATATGGGAGGGTAAACCGCAAGGGTACATGTGGAGATCCATATGCGACCATATGGCTTTTAAAAACGAGGTGACCAACATCTCTGTTCCCGCCAACGGGTCGATCCCAAATATTCACTTTTCGTCAAATATTATCCTCAAGCGCTTCGTTCGTGAAAGATGAAAACATGCGTAATGGCGAGAAAAACGAAGAAAACATTAATTCTTTGAGGGAGGAGCGCCATGAACAGATGGCTGCTGGCCGGCTGGCGGGCGGTGGATGTGGTATACCGCAACTGCCGGCGGTTCGATTTTGCCGATTATCAGGGCGACAACCTGTTTCGTGTCATTGTTAAACCGTACAATGGGCCGGATGTGCGGGTCGGAGAAAAATGGCTGCGGAAAGGGGATCGCGTGGGAGAACTGCACTTATACAACTATCGTTTGCTAAATATTGTCTCTGTCATGACATCGGAAGTCCAAATGGGACTTGTGGCGTTGCGGGAAGTCCGCAAATCGCTGCCGCTTTTGGCCGATTTCCTGAAACGGAGCCCGCAGGGGCGGGCGATCGAAGCGTTGGTCGGCATCACCATCCTACACCGGGGAGCCGCCTCCCTCGGTTTTTCTGTGTTCGATCTGGAAGACTCCTGGTATAAAAGGGTCAAAACATTTTACATGCGGCTGATGCTGCGGATCTGCCATCCAATCGGGTACAGGCGGTATGCGGAAAAAGGCGAGCACCCGAGCCCGAAGCGGGTGGTCATGATGCGGGACACTTTTTTCAGGAAGTACGGACAAAAACCGGCAGGTGTAACGAATTAAATAACAGAAACGTCTAGAATAGAGGGAACGATTTTCCCTCTTTTTTGTTCGTGTGCTCCGGGTGGCCGGGAATAAGCGGCGCATGAGCGGCAGCAAGCAAAGGATTTCGGGTGAAATCGGGAGATTCAGGGATTATTTCGCCATTTTCCAACTCGAAGATTGGCGGCGAATGCAGTAGAATGGCTGGGGAGAGGTGAAACCGCTTATGGGAAAAAAAGTGGTCCGCAGCATCTTGCTTGCGGTGTTGATTGCAGGAACAGTCGTGCTTGGCGTCGGCTGTGCGATTGCACTGCCCGCGCTCGATCCGTCAAAGCTGGAAACGCCGGATGGCATTACCAAGATATACAGCGTTGTAGATCCAAATGCACCGGCGATCGAATTGCAGGCGGATAAAGGGAAACCGGTCAATTACAGCGCATTGCCCAACTACGTGAAACAAGCGATTATCGCGACGGAAGACCGCGATTTTTATGAACACAATGGCGTCAACTACAAGTCGATCGCTCGCGCGATCTACCGGGACGTATTGGCGGGCGGAAAAGTGGAAGGCGGCAGCACGATCACCCAGCAGTTGGCGAAAAACGCCCTGTTGAACGATCCGTCGAAAACGTTCAGCCGCAAGCTCCAGGAAATCGCGCTGGCGATCCAGATCGAACGGAATTACACAAAAGAAGACATCCTGGAAATGTATATGAACAAAGTGAACTTTCACCCGTCGATCCTCGGGATCGAAGCGGCATCCGAAATTTATTTCGGCAAACCGGCGGAACGGTTGACTTTGGGGGAAGCCGCTTTCCTTGCCGGTCTGCCGCAGGCACCTTCCTATTACTACAGCAACCTGGATGCCGCTTTGAAACGGCGGGAGATCGTGCTTGACAATATGGTGAAAGAAGGGTACATCACGCAAGAACAGGCGGAAAAGGCGAAGAAGGAGCCGGTCGATCCGAAAGCGTACAAAGAGCGTGACAAACAAAGAAACAAACTGAAGTATCCGCATTATGTCGAATATGTGCTGGAGGAAGCGGCGAAACAGTACGGTATTCCGCAAGAACAAGTATGGCGCGGTGGTTTGAACATCTATACGTATCTGGATCCTAAGTCGCAGGAAGCCGCGGAAAAAGAGTTTCAAAATCCCGCCAATTTCCCGCGAAACGCGAAGGACGGCACGCGAGTCGAAGGTGCGATGGTGATCGTCGATCCGAAGACAGGCGGCATCCGGGCGATGGTGGGCGGCCGAGATACGAACTCGTTTATGAACTACAACCGGGCGTTTCAGATGCAGCGGCCGCCTGGCTCTTCGATTAAACCGGTGCTCGTCTACGCGCCCGCGATCGAAACGGGCAAGTACGGGCCCAATTCGATGCTGCTCGATAAAAAAGGGACGGTGTTTCCGGGCGGGTATGCGCCGAAAGACTGGGATAACCATACGTTGTACCCGCGTGAGCAGGTGACGATGGTGGAGGCGCTCAAACAGTCGTGGAACATCCCGGCCGTGTGGCTGCTGCAGCAGATCGGCATCGACACGGGCAAAAAGTTTGCCCAGCGAGCGGGCATTCCGTTTGACCAGGCCGATACGGGGCTTGGCATCGCACTGGGCGGATTCACCAATGGGGTGTCACCGCTGAATATGGCGGACGCCTACCAGGCGTTTGACAACAGAGGAGTTCGCATTCAGGCGCACGCCATCCAAAAAATCACAACCTCGTCCGATGCGGTGCTGGCACAGGAAAATCCGTCTCGGATACAGGTGATGAAAGAATCGACCGCCAACACGATGACGTCGCTGTTGCAGGTGGTCGTTGAAAAAGGGACCGGCACAAACGCCCGCATGAGTCCGCGGCCGGTCGCCGGAAAAACGGGAACGACCGAATTTGGAAGCAATGGCAACGCGGACGCCTGGTTTGTCGGGTACACGCCGGAACTGGTGGGGGCGGTCTGGATGGGATTTAACGAAACGGATAACAGCCACTATTTGGCTGAAGATCATACCAGCGGTTATCCGGCAGCGCTGTTCAGAAAGGTGATGACGAAAGCGCTGGAAGGCACGAAAATCACCGGCTTCCAGACAGCTCCGGCGCAGGAAGAGAAAGAAGAGAAGAAGGAAGAACCGAAACCGATCCAGCTTTCCGGCGAATGGACCGGAAAAACGGTGATGCTCAAATGGACGCCCGCCAAGGATGGCGCCCAATACGCCGTGTTCCGGGTGGAAAATCCGGACAATCCGGACGGCGGTCCCCTTATCATCACGACCGATACACTGTTCGTCGATACGGATGTGCAGCCGGGGAAAATCTATTATTATGCGATCAGTGCGGTAGATCCCGCCACCAACAAGCCGCTTGGCGAATCGAACAAGATCTCGGTCAAAACGGGAGAAGCGAAACCGAAACCGGATGACAAGCCGAAGGATCCGGCACAACCGCCGACGTCAGGAAGCGGCGGCACCGGAGGCACTTCAGGTAGCACGAACGGCGGCAGCACATCGGGCGGAACGGGCGGCACCGGAGGCACTTCAGGCGGCACGAACGGCGGCAGCACTTCGGGCGGTACCGGTGGTACTGGTGGCGGCACATCCGGTGGAACTTCCGGCGGTTCAACAGGCGGAGGTTCCAGCGGGGGCGGCAGCAGCACGGGCGGTTCGACAGGCGGCACCGGTGGCACCGGCATCATTTTGCCACCGAGAAACTGATTGGAGCGGTGCGGATTTTTGAAGATCCCCCGAAAATTGGATTCGGGGGATCTTACATTCTTCGACAGTTTAGAATAATTATGATATAGTAATGTGGGATTTATCGGCGCACAATGCCGTATACAGTTGGAGGTATCGAACATGTCATTCGATCGGGCTAAACTTGAACAAGCGGTACGCATGATCCTGGAAGCAGTCGGAGAGGACCCGGATCGGGAAGGGTTGCTGGATACTCCGAAACGGGTCGCACGCATGTATGAGGAGGTTTTCGCCGGATTGCACAAGGACCCGGCGGAGGAATTGAGCGCGATTTTTAACGAGGTCCACGAGGAAGTCGTTTTGGTTCGCGATATCCCGTTTTATTCGATGTGCGAACATCATTTGGTGCCCTTTTTCGGCAAAGCGCATGTTGCTTATCTGCCGCGAAACGGCCGGGTGACAGGGCTGAGCAAATTGGCCCGGCTGGTGGAAACGGTCGCCCGCAGGCCGCAGCTGCAGGAACGGATCACTACGACGGTGGCCGATACGCTGATGAACAAGCTGGAAGCGCGCGGAGTCGCGGTGTTGGTGGAGGCGGAGCATATGTGCATGTCGATGCGCGGCGTCAACAAGCCTGGTAGCCGGACGGTCACCACTGCGGTGCGCGGGATTTTTCAGGAAGACAAACAGGCGCGGGAAGAAGTGTTTTCGTTGATTTTGAAATAGCGTTATTTTGTCGGGGACGTCAAAACCAGGCGTCCTTGCGTTATGCACGGGATATCTTGCTGGACGGCTACTCCGTGTCGTTCCCTTTGATCAGCAACGGTTTGAATCCGAGATAATCGCAGGCGGCCAAATAAAACCGGATGCCGTCAAGCTCACCCAACAGGGCGTTGCGATGGCCGTCACCGTGCAGGTGTCCATAGACACAGACGGAGACGCCATAACGTCGCATCACTTGCAAAAAACCGGAGTCCTGGTGTTTTTCGTTGGTCGGCGGATAATGCAGCATCACCCACCGTTCTTTCGCCGTCGGATCCGCATTTTTCAGGGATAGTTCGAGACGGGACACTTCCCGCTCATAGATCGTTCGGTCATGTTCGTCAAAATCGTTTCCGCCCGGACAGTTCCAGCCGCGCGTTCCGCAGACGGCGATATCGCCGATTTTGATTGAGTCGTTCTGCAGCGCATACATATCGGGCGGCAATATGCCGCGGACTTTCGAGATGGTTGACCACCAGTAGTCGTGGTTGCCGCGGATGATCACCTTTTTCCCCGGCAATCGTCCCAGGAACTGCAGGTCCGGCCTGACCTCCTCCAGCCGCATCGCCCATGAAATGTCTCCCGGAATCAACACCCAGTCGTCCGGGCTCACGGCTTCTCGCCAGGCGGCTTCGATTTTGGCCGGATGATCGGCCCACTGGCCGCCGAAAATATCCATCGGTTTGTTCACGGCAAACGAAAGATGAGGGTCTCCCAGAGCAAATATACGCACGGATTCACGCCCTTTCCAACCCGATTGTACATGAATTTCGCATTTGACAAAAGCAGGGGATGTGTCATGACCGATCAAGAACTGCAAAAAATCGTCGAAACCGTATCGCTGGAAAGCTTCAGCAAACCGTTTCGTCACCGCGCGCGATTCAATTCCCGTTTGCGAACCACCGGCGGCCGCTATTTGCTGGCATCGCACGATATAGAAATCAACCCCCGTCCGCTTGTTGTGCATGGCATGGAAGAACTGATCGCCATCATCAAACACGAACTCTGCCATTACCACCTGCATCTGGAAGGCAAAGGTTATCGCCATATGGACGCCGATTTTAAAAATCTGCTGCGACAAGTCGGCGGTACCCGTTATTGCAAGGATACCGGCGCCCGCCGCATCGTGAAAACCCGCTATGATTACAAGTGTATGAATTGTGGATTGGTGTATCAACGGAAACGCAGGATCGACACGCGCAAATATGCGTGTGGGGCTTGCCGCGGCAGGCTGAAATTGGTTGGAAATACGCGGCTTGTCTAGCAGGATTCACCTGCTTTTTGTCGAAAAGGGTTAGGGGAATTTCTTGATGAGGAGGCGGTTGTGCTGCAGCAAGCGATTGGACTTCTGCGTTACAGCCTTGAGGGGGCGTTGAAGCGGATTTTGTACGTGCAGCGGCGTCCGTTGTCGGAAGCGGAACTGGAAGCCGCATTGGCCCAGGAATCTTCGTTTTGTGAACAATGGTCGCGGGAACCGCTGCGCGTCCGCATGCGCAAGGCACTGCAGGCGCCGCACGGAGCATTTGTGCAGAAAAATCAGCTCTGGACGCTGCGGGAAGCGGAGTCTGATGAGGTGCATAACGAAATTTATGCACTCTTTTCGCAATCCCGAGTTCCGATGAAGCAGGGGGAAATCCTGCGCATCCTGCAGCAGCGAACGCAGCGCAGCAAAGGGGAATTGATGTCGCGCGTGAATCTGGAGAGCGACTGGCGTTTCGCGCGGCTTGAGGAAGGCGAATGGGTGCTGACCGAATGGGACTTGGAAACACTCTACCAATCTGTGGAAACGGGCAAGGAGGAACGGAAGATGAACCAGCATACCGACTTGATCGACTTGATCGCAGCCGAAATGGAAGGCTTTAAGGCACAGTTGCAGCAAAGGGTGCAGGAGATTCCGCGGGAAGTGGTGGAAAAGTTTAACCTGGAAGATCTGCAGGCGATCGAACACTTGATGGCGGAGAAAAAGCGGATCGCCGGATTTCTCGGCGATCTGGAGCAACTGTTGGACAAGTGGAGCCATCGTAAACAGCCAGTCAATGTGTAATGCGGTATGAAAATAGCAGGGGATCATCTTCACGAACGATTTGATCGTTTGCGCCAGGTGGTGCACCAGTGGGAGCTGCGGGTAGCGGAGATGCAGGAAGCGGTGGTGGAACTGTTTGAGAGCGGGGATCTCGCGGGCATCCGCGCACTGCTGGAAGAGAAGCAGCGGCTGGCCGAACGGATCCGGCGATTGCGGCATTTTATCGAGAAGTGGGAAAATCCCGGCTTTGAAACGATTCTGGGGGTACCAAAATTCGAAAATGACCAGGGAAGAGAAGTTTTTCAGCGATCTCGGCCGTTCCGGCATTGAACTGAACCAATCGCAAAAAGAAGCGGTTGCGCATGTTGGCGGACCGCTTGTCGTTTTTGCCGGACCGGGCAGTGGCAAAACCACTGTGCTCACCTGCCGGGCCTCCTATCTGATGCAGGTGGCGGAGGTACAGCCGCGGCAAATTTTGATCGTCACGTTTACGAAAGCGGCGGCGGAAGAAATGCAAAATCGGTTGGCGGCCTTGCCGGGCATCGGTCCGCTGAAGGCGCAATCGTGTGAGGCAGGCACCTTTCATTCGATTTTTTTGCGAATTTTGCTGCGTACATACGGTAACGTTCCCAGATTACTGAATGAATGGGAGCAAAAACAGGTGATCCGGGAACTGCTGCGGGCGGAAGGACAGGACGGCGACGAGGAAGCGGCGAACGACTTGCTGGCGAAAATCGGACTGTGCAAAAACAATCTGATCCTGCCGCAGCAAATCAGGCCCAAGAAGAAAGAGAACGTCGAGTTCAAAAGGCGTTACCAACAATATGAGGACTGGAAGAAAAACCATAAACGGTGGGATTATGACGATATCCTGGTGGAATGCTACCGCCTGCTTCTATCGCGGCAGGATGTCCGGCAGCAATACGCCAGCAAGTACCGGCATCTGTTGGTGGACGAATTTCAGGATACCAATTACGTCCAGTACGAAGTGTTGAAAATTCTTGCGGCCGACGGAGAGCTTTGCATCGTCGGGGACGACGACCAGTCGATCTACCGGTTCCGGGGGGCGAGGGTCGATTATCTGCTGTCGTTTCAGCATGAATATCCGAATGCGAAAACAGTGGTACTCGGAACCAATTACCGCTCGGTCGATCCGATTATTGAGGCCGCCTCGTCGCTGATCACCTGCAATCGCAAACGGCACCCGAAAAAGTTGACAGGAACCGGCAAACAGGGCGAACTTCCCGTGCTGGAAATGCCTGAGGACGAACGGTCGGAAGCGGAGCAGGTGTTGGAACGGATTGAACAGCGGATCCAATGCGGTGATCCAGTGGATGACATCGCCGTGCTGTATCGAACCCACATGCAGGCTCGGGCGTTGGTCGATGAATTGGTTCGGCGCAAAATTCCTTTCGCGATCCGGGATGCGGAGGGCAGTTTTTATCATCAGTGGCAGATCCGTGATATTCTTTGCTATTTCAAACTGGCGACCGATCCGCTTGATTTAGATTCACTGATGCAGATTATCAACCGCCCAAAACGATATCTGTATCCGGACGCCTGGATGGCACATATCGCAACCGCCGATCTCGATTCCGAACAGCGGTCTTATTTGCAGGCGCTGATGAAATTGCCCGGACTGGAAGCGTGGAAACGGAGAAAGTTGGAAGACCTGGCCTGGGATTTGAAAAAAATCTCGCGACTGCCGCCGAAGGACGCTTTGCGCCTGATCCGTAAGCAAGTCGGCTACGATCAATTTCTCGAAGAGTACGCAGAGCGTACCGGGCAAAAAAAAGAACATCTGTTTGAACCGGTCGATGGATTGGAACAAGCGGTGCTGCCGTTTGAGTCGGTGACCGATTTTTTGCTGCATGTGGAGGCGGTCAGCGAGACATTGCGGAACGCAAGAAAATCGGAGCGCGGCATCCGGTTGATGACGTTTCACAAAGCGAAAGGACTGGAATTTCGCACCGTATTTCTGATCGGTCTGGTGAAAGGCATGGTGCCGCACGGCAAGTCGCTGAAAGAGAAGGATGCGGACGCATCGTTGGAAGAAGAACGGCGCCTGCTGTATGTCGGAATTACACGGGCGAAAGAGCGGGTGTTTCTGTCTGCACCGCAGCGCTACCGGGGAGAACCGGTCGAACGGAGTCCGTTTTTGGATGAAATCAGCGTAACCGCGAGAAAGATTTGATTAACAAAGATCCTTGTGCAATTTTGTTGGAATGATGGTGAAAAATAACGTTGAGATCAGTTGGGGCCCATGGTACCATTATTCTCGTCGTTCAAGTCGGGGGTTCCTGAACTGGAATCGATTGGTCTTGACGGAAAGCGGATGTCCATGGTATTCTACAAGATGTCTCAACTGTTCCTCGATAGCTCAGCGGTAGAGCATCCGGCTGTTAACCGGAGGGTCGTAGGTTCGAATCCTACTCGAGGAGCCAAAAGCCCCAGCAAAGTGACGTTAAGCATTGTTCCCATTGGGTACAAGTCGTGCCGTGGCACTCAAGTGTCGGGTCACTCCATGCAGCGTATTCCGGGTACTTTGCTGGGGGATCTATAATGCCAGCGTAGCTCAGTAGGTAGAGCAACTGACTTGTAATCAGTAGGTCGCGGGTTCGATTCCTGTCGCTGGCTCCAGTTGCCGGAGGGATACCAAAGTGGTCAAATGGGGCGGACTGTAAATCCGTTGGCTTCGCCTTCGAAGGTTCGAATCCTTCTCCCTCCACCAGTTCTAGAGTATTCAGGGATTTCCCAAAGTACTCGGAATATGCTGCGAAGTGCTGCGTCACTTCCTGGGGTAATTTTCCGGGGTCCCCAAAAAGTACTCGGAATTAACTTTGAAGCTTTACTTCACTTTTTGGGGTAATATACAGGGGCATAGTTCAGTTGGTAGAACGGCGGTCTCCAAAACCGCATGTCGTGGGTTCGAATCCTGCTGCCCCTGCCATTCATGGTGAGTGTGGCGAAGTGGCTAACGCACCGGATTGTGGCTCCGGCATTCGTGGGTTCGATTCCCATCACTCACCCCAGCTAATTCCCGCAAGGGCGGTTCCAGGCTTCGGCGAGTTGCCGAGTGCTTGCGGGGACTGCGAAAATCCTGCCGGTCAAGGGATTTCCGCATCATGTGGTATTACAGATAGCTTGGCAACAGCAAAGCATTGGTTTGGTGACAATAGCGATCAGGACAGACCGTCCTGCCTCCAATGAATTTTTTGTTGGTAGGCAGATTTTGATTGGGGAGTCGCCAAGCGGTAAGGCAACGGACTTTGACTCCGTCATGCGTAGGTTCGATCCCTACCTCCCCAGCCATGTAGTTTCTCATCCCCACCGTGATGCGTTCTTTCGTAGCGGTCACTCGAGTGGGGATTCTGCTTGCGCATCAACCTTCCCTTCCGTGCCATCGGCCGGAGGGGGATTTTATTATTGCCGGCATCGGGCCCTTGCGTACCCTTAGATAGAATACAATTTGCTTTTTCCAATCATTTTCCTCCAGATAAACGGATTCTCCAACAACGAACACTTGAAAACCGAATTCTATCCGTGGTAATATCTTTAGCACAACGGACGGAATCAACATTGTTTTACAATCACGATGCGGATGTGGCGGAATTGGCAGACGCACTGGATTTAGGTTCCAGCGGGAAACCGTGGGGGTTCGAGTCCCTTCATCCGCACCAGTAAAATGCCGTAACGACGCGGTTTTCGATCGTTTTTCCCTCGCCTAACAATTGGCGTAAAATCAGCGTAAAAATGATGAGTCCAGTAATGCTAAACGAGTTTCTCCAACATAGCTGGATTCGCACAGAATGACCGGATTCTGTCGCTCCTCTCGTGGCGAAAAATCGATCACGGGAGGAGTTTTGTTTTGTCAAAGAAAGTATCGAAAATCAAAATCGTAAATTGTACTTGGCAGGAAGCCCTTCGCGAATTTTTGTTTTACAAACAGGCGCAAAGAACCAGCGAAACGACGTTGAATGATTATCGCGGATATGTCGAGCGATTTTTCAAACGATTTCCAGACAGTTGGCAATCGCCAAATCTTAAGAAGTGCGCGATGGAATACATGGCTGATAACGTAAAACCCGCGACCTTCAATTTGCGACTGACGTATTTGCGTGCCTTCTTCGGGTGGTGTGTCGAGGAAGGATACCTGTCCGAAAATCCGCTTGCCGGAATCAAGCGCGTAAAGGCCGAGCCGCGCATTGTGGAGATTCCAGAAGATATGTTGCAAGCGCTCCTGGCGTTGCCTGACCAGTCAACGTTTTCCGGTTTGCGCGATTATGCGCTGCTGCTGTTTACGCTTGATACGGGTGTGCGACCCAAAGAAGCGTTTTCGCTCACGGTGGAAGATTTCGATCTGTCGCATCATGTCGTGACCATTCCGGCTGATGTTGCCAAGACGCGCACTGCTCGCACTTTGCCGATCATGCCGCAAACAGCCGATGCGATACGAAAACTGATTCGCGTGCGGCCCGCCGATTGGGGAAAAGATGTGCCGGTTTTTTGTTCGAGTGAAGGGACGCCTCTCACGCGGCATACGTGGCGGGATCGCCTGAGAATGTACAGCAAACAACTCGGCTTCAAAATTCGGCCATACGATCTGCGCCATACGTTCGCGTTGATGTATTTGCGAAATGAAGGTAATGCTTTCGCCCTTCAACGTATGATGGGGCACTCGGACATGAGTATGACGAAAACTTATGTCCATCTGACGGGGCAGGATTTAAGGGAAACGCACAAGAAGGCAAGCCCGCTTAACAGCTTGATTCCGAAGAAAAAGACGCGGGTAAGGAAGATCGACTCACGCCGCAAATAAAAATCGACGGAATGACTTCATGCGTCACCCAGCGCTTGAACGCTTTGGCTTCGGGTTTGCGGCTTTTGAGGACCAGAGAGTATAAACCAGGTTCGTTGATGGTGACCATTTTCTGCGGTCCGCCAGGGGTCTGAATAGTAATCAGACCCTTTTCATCGTCATCAAGTCGTCGAAGGTGTTGCCCAGGGTCTCCTTCCAGTTCTAAAATCTGGTCAAGTCCGGATTTTTGTGTAAATTCTTTTTGGGTTGGAGTTTCTCTGTCCATGGCTTTGCCCAGGCTGAATTGAACCGCATCAGGAGAGATTCGTCAAGGAGAGCACTTGACCAATCTCTCCTGATGCGGTATGTCGTTTGCTACGGGCAAAGCCGCATTTTGCATGAATGTCTCATGCCTGGAATTCTTCTGGATGCGCCCCGGCCTGTCGGTTGAGCCACTTGTTGTATGGATCTACCTCCAGGTACTTTTTGCCCGTGCTCCACTTTTCGTCTT